>CAIQOG010000257.1 GCA_903873355.1 uncultured Bacteroidales bacterium | reverse complement strand
CTGAAACATATAGAAACAAACTCTCTTTCAAAATCGGTGCAGGTTGGATAAAGTGCTTGCACTTTTTCCAATTCCGTTTTCAGGTCAACTTCTTTTTTTAATTCTAACTCACCTGCAAGGTGTGTGAGAATATCTAATGCCTCTTTCAAGGGCTTGCGAAGTGATAAACGCTGCTTAATATTTTCTGCTATTTGGTTCATATTATTTGCTGCTTACTGATTTAGAATAGTGAAGATTGTGTTTCATCATCTGTTTTCTTTTTTGTTTTAGCCTTTGATTTCTTGCCTATTGTTTCTTCTGTATTTATTTCATCTTCATCGGTTCCTGTGTTGTCGGTTTCATCATGAGGAAGATTTACAATGTTGAGTGAATAATCATCTTTACCAAACTCACATCTTCCGAAAAGCATTTGAGGAATTTTCTTGATTGTGATGTTTGAATGCCTGGACTTGCAAGCTGCTGAAAAGCCCTTGCAACAAACCAATAAACTTTCGCTGGGTTGCATTTCTTCTGCAAGGCGGTCAAGCATTTCTACGGTAATAAATTGGGTTGTAGTAAAAATGTAATCCTTTTCTGTGCTATTGCCTTGTTTCCAATAAGTGCTTTCGTGAGGTTGGTATCTAAACCCCTCTTGCTTTGCCATTGCTGCTGCCAACATATTTGCATTGTAGGCAGTATTGATAATATCATTGCCTTATTTATCTTTTTGAATTAACGAAGGTGCAAGTGTGTAGAATTTAAACCCACCGCCACCTTTCCATTCAACTGCTTTTGTAATACCTCCAACATCTTCGCCTTTTATTATTCTTACCAACCGAGGTGTGCAATGTGTATTTGCTTGTTCACCTAACTCCACACCAATCCACTTCCGTTTCATTTTGTGTGCCGTTGCTGCTGTTGAACCTGAACCTAAGAAACTATCAAGCACCCAATCATTTTCTTTAGTTGCAAAAGTTAAAACCCGATGTATTAAAGCTTCAGGTTTTTGCCCATCAAAGTTTAATCTTTCTAAAGACATTGGATTTATTACCTTTAAATCAGTCCAAAGATTTCCAACTGGCTGCCCTTTATATTCATCTAAATAAATCTTCCTATTGATATTTTTGTCCTTGCTATCTGGAAAAACAAGTTTGCCTTCTTTATCCCATCTTTCCATCATTTCTCTTGAAATTGAATAACCATTTTTTGGAGTTTTATACCCTTTATAGTCATAAATTAAATTTGGTCGTGGATTGGGACTTTGCAATGGAGATTTCATAAACTGCCTTCCATTTTCATCAACATTGTTAAACCTTTCTTTTATGTATTGTTGAGTATTATCATCATCAAGGGAATAAATGTGATTGATTGAATACACTTGTGATTTTGAATACCACAAAATATAATCAGTGACATTATTCAATCTGTTTGAAGGGTTTGCCGCACCTCCTCTTCGTTTCCAAATAATATCATTGATAAAATTATCTCTGCCGAAAATCTCATCCATCAATACTTTTAAGTATGCCATTTCATTATTATCAATCTGAATGAAAATAAAACCATCGCTTCTTAAAAGTTTGTGTAATATTTTCAATCTATCTCTCATTAATGAGAGCCAAATTGAGTGTTCTACACCATCGTCATAATGCTCAAATGCACTGCCTGTGTTATAAGGTGGGTCAATGTAAATGCACTT
>CAIQOG010000256.1 GCA_903873355.1 uncultured Bacteroidales bacterium | reverse complement strand
TTGATTATTGGACACTATCAACTGCCGATGATCAACTGTCAACTAATAAAATTATGCCACACACATCGCTACGGGGGCAGGCAATGCCCGAATCGCCTATTCGAAAACTGGTTCCACTTTCCGACAAAGCAAAAGCACGCGGAATCAAAGTGTATCACCTGAACATCGGTCAGCCCGATTTAAAGACACCACAAGTCGCGTTGGATGCCATTCGGAATATCGACCGCACAGTGCTTGAATATAGCCCGAGTGATGGTATTAAAAGTCTGAGAACCAAACTTGCAGCTTATTATCACACCTTCAATATTGATGTTACCGAAGATGATATTATCATCACAACCGGTGGTTCGGAAGCGGTGAATTTCGCCTTTATGAGTTGCCTCGATCCGGGTGACGAGATTATTGTTCCCGAACCTGCTTATGCCAACTATACTGCCTTTGCCATTGCTGCAGGTGCTGTGGTAAAACCTGTTGTTTCGACCATCGAAGAAGGTTTTGCCTTACCGCATGTTGATAAATTTGAGGAACTGATAACGCCCAAAACCAAAGGAATTCTGATTTGTAATCCGAATAATCCGACCGGTTACCTCTACACCCGTGCGGAAATGAATAAAATTCGTGACCTGGTAAAGAAATACGATTTGTATCTTTTCTCAGACGAAGTATATCGGGAGTTTTGTTACACCGGCGCGCCTTATATCTCTGCCTTTCATTTGGATGGAATTGAAGAAAATGTGGTGTTGATTGATTCTGTGTCAAAACGTTACAGCATGACCGGGGTTCGAATTGGCGCTATTGTAACCAAAAATAAAGAAGTCCGCAAAAACGTGATAAAATTCTGCCAGGCACGACTTAGTCCGCCATTACTGGGACAAATCGCTTCGGAAGCTGCCATGGACACACCTCAGGAATACATGTTGGAAATGTACAACGAGTATCTGGAAAGACGTAAATTCCTGATTGACGGACTGAATCGTATTCCGGGTGTGTATTCTCCGATTCCAATGGGTGCATTTTACACCGTAGCACGACTGCCGGTTGATGATGCTGATAAATTCTGTTCCTGGTTGTTATCCGATTTCGAATACGAAGGTCACACAGTTATGATGGCACCGGCATCAGGCTTTTACACCATCGAAGGTATGGGAAAAGATGAAGTCCGCATTGCTTATGTACTCGACAAAGAAGACCTGAAGCATGCCCTGATTGTACTTGGAAAAGCATTACAGGCCTATCCGGGAAGAACCATCTGATTTACAATTTAATTATTTACGATTTACGATTGGCATTTCAAAAATTCGTGTAATTCGTTTAATTCGTTTTAATTCGTACTATTCGTGAATTTAGAATTATTCATAGCTAAACGCATACATTTCAGGCAGGGCAGGAAGAACGTTTCCCGTCCTGCTGTTCGTATTGCCACCATCGGTATCGCACTGGGACTAGCTGTGATGATTATTGCCGTGGCTGTGGTTATTGGTTTCAAGCGTGAAATCCGCAACAAAACCATCGGTTTCGGTGGTCATATTCAAATAACAAATTTCGACAACAACAATACTTTCGAAACGAATCCTATCAGGGTTGATAAAACATTGATGACTAAAATTTCTGCGATTGACGGTGTAAAACATGTTCAGCGTTTTTCAACCAAACCGGGGATTATCAAGACTGATACTGAATTTCAGGGAATTGTGCTAAAAGGAATCGATTCAGGCTTCGACTGGAAATTCTTCAAATCCAATCTTGTAGAAGGAAAAATTTTTCAAACTTCAAACACAACAGCAACCAACGAAATTGTTATTTCAAAATACCTCGCTAATCTGCTTGGATTAAAACTTGGCGACAGCTTTTTCACTTATTTTATTCAAAATCAGGTTCGGGCACGTAAATTTAAAATCGTCGGTATTTATTCCACCAATTTCATTGAATACGACAAGCTCTTTATTCTGACTGATATGCGGCACGTTCAGGCTCTGAATGGTTGGGATGCTGATTCGTTTAGCGGTCTTGAAGTACTTATTAATGATTTCAAG
>CAIQOG010000255.1 GCA_903873355.1 uncultured Bacteroidales bacterium | reverse complement strand
GCATTAGACGGTAGTGGCGAGCAAACAATTGATGGCAAGCCAGCGATGAAACCATTCTGGGAAATTACAGAGGAAGAAGTTCAGAAAACACTGGATGCAACAACCTGGTACCCTGCCGAAGGTGAATATTTCCGCGGCGGTGGATACTCTTCAAACTTCCTAACCAAAGGCGGAATGCCTGTAACCATGGCTCGTATCAACCTAATTAAAGGTCTTGGACCGGTTCTACAACTTGCTGAAGGTTGGACAGTTGAAATTCCGGCAGATGTTCATAAAATATTGGACGACCGTACCAACAAAACTTGGCCAACCACCTGGTTTGCACCACGTTTGACAGGTGAAGGTAATTTTAAGGATGTTTATTCCGTAATGAATAACTGGGGTGCAAATCATGGAGCATTCAGCTACGGACATATTGGTGCTGACTTGATTACACTTGCTTCTGTATTGCGTATTCCGGTTTGCATGCACAATGTTGACGAGTCTAAAATTTTCCGTCCGAGCGCATGGGCAGCTTATGGTATGGATGTAGAAGGTGCTGATTACCGTGCTTGTCAGACTTATGGGCCGCTTTATAAATAAATTAAAAGTTACGGGTTACATACAAAAAACATGATCTTGTAACTCGTAACTAAAATTTGTTTATCAGATTCTAAAGTTTTAATGTCAAATTTTACACGCCGATAAAAGTAATCTTTTAATACATTTGCAGCTCCTTAAAATTACAACATGAAAAACAAATCTTTTCTTGCATTCGACCTTGGTGCAACGAGTGGTCGTTCTATTTTGGGAACTATTGAACATGGCAGACTCCAAATGAAGGAGTTGACTCGTTTTCCCAACCAGATTCTTCAAATTGGGAATCATTTTCACTGGAACATTTATTCTTTGTTCGAACATCTCAAAGCGGGATTAATAGCTGCGAAAAAAGAAGGCGTAGAAATAACATCCATAGGTATTGACACCTGGGGCGTTGATTTTGCTTTGATTGCCGAAGATGGTTCAATTCTGGGTGCTCCTTATGCATACCGTGACCCACACACTGTTGGTGCTCCCGAAAAATATTTCGAAATAGTTCCACGCGAAAAAGTATATGACCTTACAGGAATTCAGGTAATGAATTTCAATAGTTTGTATCAGCTTTTTGCATTAAAACAGGCAGATAATTCGTTGCTGAAAGCTACCAAAGAAATTTTATTTATGCCGGATGCATTGGCTTATATGCTGACTGGGAATAAAGTAGTGGAATATACCATTGCTTCAACTTCACAAATTTTAAACCCACGAACCAAACAATTCGAAGCCGAATTACTTGAGAAAGCAGGAGTTTCGCCATCTATCTTGGGCAAAATTGTTATGCCTGGTCATGAAATTGGCACCTTGCGTGACGATTTAGCTGAAGAAAGTGAATTGGGTAAAGTAAAAGTGGTGGCAGTTGCCGGACATGATACGGGTGCGGCTGTGGCTGCGGTTCCTGCTTCGAATGCAAATTTTGCTTATCTTAGCTCCGGAACCTGGTCGCTTATGGGTATTGAAGTAAAAGATGCCATTATCAACGAAGAAACTTTTGCGCTGAACTTTACAAACGAAGGTGGGGTGGAAGGAACAACCCGTTTTCTGAAGAATATTACCGGCATGTGGTTGCTCGAACAATGCCTGAAAGAATGGAAAAAAGAAGGTATAACCTATGCTTACGAAAAACTCGTGCAAATGGCCGATACGGTTCCTGCATTCCAATCTATGCTCGATACAGATCACCCTTCATTTGCTAATCCACTTAGCATGACCGCTGCGATTGTTGAATATTGCGAAGCAACCGGACAAACAGTTCCTTCAAATCACGCTGAATTTGTTCGTTGTATTTTCGAAAGTCTTTCTTTGAAATATAAATATGTTATTAATATTTTAAATAAACTTGCTCCGTTCCCGATTGAAAAACTGCATGTAATTGGCGGTGGCTCTAAAAATCCATTATTGAACCAGTGGACTGCCAATTCAATCGGAATTCCTGTAGTTGCAGGACCTTCGGAAGCAACTGCAATAGGGAATATTATGATTCAGGCAAAAGCTGCCGGTT
>CAIQOG010000254.1 GCA_903873355.1 uncultured Bacteroidales bacterium | reverse complement strand
AGTAAATCATGGGTTTGTCATAAACCGGAATGATTTGTTTCGAAATACTTTTTGTTACAGGGTATAAACGTGTACCTGAGCCTCCGGCTAATACAATTCCTTTCATAATATGTTTTTTAGTTGAAAATTTAAACCGTCAAAAATATAAAAAAATTAGCAATAATATGTCTTTTGAAAAAATATTATTCATCAAAATCAAGTTCACCGGACTTATATAAGTTGTAATTTTTTGCCAATAAAACCATAAACTTACTGATTTCGGTCTGAGCCTGAAGTGTTTCGGGAGTTATCTCAGCCTTTTTCATTCGCAAAAGCATGATGCCATACTGAAAATTGAAACACAGTTCAATATCAGATAAATCTGATTTGTTTTGACTGCGGAGTTGGCTGATAAACGGCAATACATGATAAAATTTGCTGTTATAACCGCCATCTTGACCCGATTTCAATAAAAGCCCATGCAATTCATCCAGCTCAATGATAATATTTTTATTCAGTTGCAAATGTCCATCCTGCTGAACATTTTCTAATCGCATCATTTCAATCAGACTGTCATACCAACCATACAAACTTTTTCGCTCGTCATCTGATGCCGGATAGGACTTGATAATACGTTCATTCAAAGCATCAATATCAAGCTGAAATGCCCGAATCAAATCCTCTATTTGCCACATATACAGCAAATATTCACAGATATTTTCCTTTTTAAGTTTGTGAGCTATAAACACTTTTTCTGATTTACGATTTAATCATTTACAATTTACGAATTAACCGATCAACGAATTATCTGATTTCAAAATCCCAATCACCATCTTCGTCCATAAAAGTTGGTTCAATAAAATCATCAAGTTCGCGCCTTTCTTTTTTTGTTGGTCGTCCCGTTCCACGGTCCCGTCCGGTTTGCCCGGCAAGCTTTCCAAGTTCGATTAATTCAAGTTGGTCGGCAGTGGTTACATTTTCCATAAAACCTGCTACCAGTTTGGCATTCATGCGGTTTTCGGACAATGCCAAAACCTTGAACGAAAACAAAATCGGATTTCGTTTGATACAAACTACATCGCCAATTTTTACGTTTCGGGATGGCTTTACCTGCACATTCTGGATGATAATTTTTCCTTTCTTACAGGCTTCAGCTGCTAAAGTACGGGTTTTAAAAAGCCGTACCGCCCATAACCACTTATCTATGCGAACTTCGGTTTTCATTTCCCGTTAAACTGTGTCATTGTCAGTTGCATTCCTGCCAAACAAAAACTCTGAATAATTTCTATGCAACGTTCAGCACGATCGGGAATAGCCGCTGCATGTTCTGCAGACCATTTTCCTAAAACATATTCAACTTGTCTGCCCTTTGGATAATCGTTTCCAATTCCAAATCGTAATCGGGCATAGTTGGTGTGTCCCAGAATTTCCTGAATGTTTTTCAACCCATTATGTCCTGCATCAGAGCCTTGTGGTTTCAACCGCAGTGTTCCGAAGGGGAGTGCTATATCGTCAACCACCACCAACACATTTTCAATTTCGATTTTTTCCTTTTGCATCCAGTATCGTAGTGCATTTCCGCTCAGGTTCATAAATGTGGATGGCTTGAGCAAAATTAGCGTACGGCCTTTCAACTTAACTTCACAAGTTGCACCGTAGCGGTTTTCGCTAAAAAAAACATTGGACGCCTTAGCAAAAGCGTCCAATATTGTAAAACCTATGTTGTGGCGGGTATCCTGGTACTCATTACCAATATTGCCCAAACCGACAATTAAGTATTTCATGATTCAGTTGGTAAAGTTTGAAAGTTTAAAAGTTTGAAAGTTCAAAGGCGAAATGCTTTTTACTTTATGAACTTTTTACTTTAGAACTAAATTTTATTTACCGGCAGTAGCAGCAGCACCACGGGCAGCTCTTGTCAATTTAACCTGTGCAACAACGGCGTTTTTAGCATTCAAAATTTCAAGTTTGTCAACCGAAACTTTAGCTACCTGAATTGATTTTCCTAATCCTAATTCAGTTACGTCGATTACAATATTTTCAGGGATTTGAGTGTATAATCCTTTTACTTTCAGTTTACGCATTTCCAGAGCCAGTTTACCACCGGCTTTAACACCTTCGGCCAATCCTTCAAGTTTAACAGGAAGTTCAACAATAACCGGTTTATCCTCAGTTAATTGTAAAAAGTCAATGTGCAATACTTTATCACTTACTGGGTGAAATTGCAAAGCTTTCATAATGGCTTTAGTTTTTTTGCCATCAATGTCAAGATTTACAACAAATACTTCGGGAGAATAAACCAATTTGCGAACGTCGCTTACTGTCGTAGTAAAATGTACGTTTTCTTTTCCACCATACAATACAGCCGGAATGTTGTCAACAACACGCTCTGCTTTAGTCGCTTTTTTTCCAAGGTCAGTACGCACTGTGCCTTTTAATTCAAATGTTTTCATTTAATTGTTTTTTTTGTGTTACTCAAAATTTAAGCGTTTATTTTTAAGTGATTAGTCGCTTAATTTCCCATCACACTTTCTTTTGCAAAAAAGTGCTGCAAAAGTACTATATTTTTTGGAAATGTGCAATATGTGCGTCGATTAAATAGTTTGATGGCCATTTTTAAGTTCGTTAATGAGAATGCGTGGTACTATATCAATGTTTTTTTTGCAAATTTCCATTCATGAAAAAAATGAATCAAAACATGAATCCGAGTATTAAAACTCTATATTTTTATGATGAAACAGAATGGTTTATATGATTTTAGCATGTCAATTCATTGGAAAATATCTGAATTCCAATAGGCAGATTAGAGTCATGACTGTTGTAAATAAGTCAACTTGCAGATTGATTGTGAGTTATAAAGTTGTTGATTAAATAATTTGTTTCGATTTTTTTTGTTTGCACTGTTAGTAATTCAAAATAATGTATTATATTTGCAGGCTCAAAAAAACATAATAAATATTTGTTTATAAATTAAAATTAGGGAGGAAACAAGCAATAGCTAAGCAATTGACAGTCAGGCCTCAAAGAGGACACGTAAAAGAACAGCCCAATCGTATTAATGAGAAAATCAGAGGGTTAAAAGAAGTTCGTTTAGTAGGTGACAATGTAGAACAGGGAATATTTTCATACGAAGAAGCCATACGCATTGCCGATCAATTGGAGTTGGATTTGGTAGAAATATCACCCAATGCTGTGCCGCCTGTTTGTAAAATTGTTGATTATCAAAAGTTTTTGTACCAACAAAAGAAACGCGAAAAAGAGGCAAAAGCCAAAACTGCAAAAGTAATTTTGAAGGAAATTCGTTTCGGACCTCAAACCGATGATCATGATTACAATTTTAAATTGAAACATGCCATAGAATTTTTGAAAGAAGGCTGTAAAGTAAAAGCCTATGTATTTTTCAAAGGACGTTCTATTCTTTTCAAAGAACAAGGTGAGGTGTTATTACTCCGTTTTGCAAATGAATTGGAAGATTATGCTAAAGTAGACCAACTGCCACAATTAGAAGGTAAACGCATGATAATCATGTTTTCACCGAAAGTAAAAAAATAAAATTGCAGTTGACAAATAAGGATTACACAACTAAAAATAAGTAACAATGCCAAAAATGAAAACTAACTCCGGTGCCAAAAAAAGGTTTACCCTTACCGGAACAGGAAAGATCAAAAGAAAACATGCTTTTAAAAGCCACATTCTGACAAAAAAAACAACCAAACAAAAACGTAACCTGACTCATACAGCCCTTGTACACAAAGGCGATTTGACGAATGTTAAAGAAATGCTTTGCTTGAAATAGTCAACAATTATCTTTTAAAAACAACATTTTCTTAGTCAAAAATCAGAATGCATTTAGCCTGAAGTTCGCTGTGAAAAGCGACGCTAACATTCACAAATCATTTAATTATGCCAAGATCAGTAAACCACGTTGCTTCACGTAAAAGAAGAAAAAGAATTTTAAGCCTCACAAGAGGTTATTTCGGTGGCCGTCGTAATGTATGGACCGTAGCTAAAAATACATGGGAAAAAGGGTTGCAATATGCATACCGTGACCGTAAAACCAAAAAACGAAATTTCCGTGCATTATGGATTCAGCGTATTAATGCTGCTGCACGTTTGGAAGGAATGTCGTATTCAAAATTAATGGGTGCTTTGCACAAATCAGGTATCGAAATGAACCGCAAAGTATTGGCTGATTTAGCCATGAACCATCCGGAAGCTTTTAAAGCTATTGTAATCAAAGCTAAAAACGCTTAAGAAACAAATTAAACACAGAAAAGTCCGAACTTGTTTCGGGCTTTTTTTTTATAAATCTGTCTCTGATGTGAAATGTATAGATATAGGTTGCTGGAGCCGAGTCCGTTTTCTTGTTATATGCTAATACTGAGAGATGGATTGATTAGGTTAGTGTTTGT
>CAIQOG010000253.1 GCA_903873355.1 uncultured Bacteroidales bacterium | reverse complement strand
TATCTGGATATGTATTATGCAAATCCCCGGTCAACCTTATCAAAACTGATTCTTCATCAGGAAGATAAATATTACACTGATTATGAAAACATTGACAACATTCAGTTTACTTCAGATAATAAATACTTCTTCGTGTTGAGTGAGAAAGATGGATACCGCCACATTTATCAATATCAAATCAATGGAATTCAGGTAAAACAGCTGACTAAAGGCAATTGGGATGTGACTGATTTCTACGGCTTTGATGAGAAGAAACAGATATTATATTATCAATCTGCTGAAGTTTCTCCACTACAACGTGATATTTATTCGGTTGACTTAAAGGGGAAAAAGACAAGAATTACAGATGTGAAAGGCACACACAAAGCTACTTTCAATTCAACTTTCACGCTGTTTAACGATAATGCTTCATGCATGTCAACTCCAAATGTATTTTCATTGCGAACTTCAAACGGAGCAATAATCAGAACAATTGAAAATAATGCAAAACTTGCCGCTGAATTCAAAGCACTTAACTTACCTGAAAAACAGATTTTCAGCTTTACAACAACTGAAAACATCAAACTAAACGGCTGGATAATTAAACCGACTAATTTTGATACAAATAAAAAATATCCGGTTCTGATGGTTCAGTATAGCGGACCTAATTCGCAGGAAGTGCAGGACAAATGGAAGATTGACTGGGAGTATTATCTGGCAACGCAGGGTTATGTTGTTGCGTGTGTTGATGGCAGAGGAACTGCTGTCCGGGGAGTTGAATTCCGTAAATGCACCTATCAGCAACTCGGTATTCTAGAAACTAAAGATCAAGTGGAAGCAGCAAAATATTTGTCTCAGCAATCATTTATCGATAAAGACCGCATTGGAATCTGGGGCTGGAGTTACGGTGGATTTATGACATTAATGAGTATGACAACAGGCGAGAAGGTGTTCAAAGCTGGAATTGCAGTTGCTCCGGTTACTGACTGGCGGTTCTATGATTCATCCTATACCGAACGTTTTATGCGTCGTCCACAGGAAAATTTCAAAGGTTATGACCTGTCTTCAGCCTTGCAACGTGCTGATAAACTGGAGGGGCGTTTATTACTTGTACATGGAACGGCTGATGACAATGTTCACGCTCAGAATACCATGCTGTACATTGATAAACTGGTATCAGCCGACAAACAATTTGAAATGCAGCTTTATACCGACAAAAATCACAGCATTTTGGGCAAACAAACCCGCCATCATTTATATATTCGTATGAGCGAATTTCTGTTTAAAAACCTGTAAAACTGTATTTGGTACATTTAATAATTTCTCTATCTTTACAGCCGTTTAATAGCTAACCATAAAAAAATAATCAAACTATCAATTCATTATCAATCTAAAAAAACTTTAATCACATGAACGAACAAAAATCAAAAAATTATGCATTGCCAATTGCAATGATGTTTGCACTTTTCTTTATGATTTCTTTTGTAACCGGTCTTCCAAGTCCAATGGGAGTAATCGTTGCAAAACAGTTTGGAGCTTCAAACTTCCAGTCACAACTTGGTTTCTTCGCCAATTTTCTTGCATATGCCTTTATGGGGATTCCTGCAGGAATGATGCTTAAAAAATTTGGTTACAAAAAAACTGCTTTGGTAGCAGTAGCAGTAGGTTTTATTGGAGTTGGGATTCAATTCCTTTCAGGCAAAGTTGAAAGTTTTAACGTTTATCTTGCCGGTGCATTTATATCCGGTTTTTCGATGTGTATGTTGAATGCAGTTGTTAATCCAATGTTAAATACACTTGGAGGAGGTGGTAACAAAGGAAACCAGCTTATACAATTCGGAGGTTCAATCAACTCAATTGGCGCAACAATTGTTCCTATGTTGGTTGGTTATCTAATGGGTGAAGCGGCAGGTCGTAATATTGAAAAAGCAAATCCTGCACTTTTCATAGCGATGGGAATTTTCGCACTGGCTTTCATAGTTCTTTCGTTTGTAAGCATACCAGAACCTCACATGGAAACTGCTGCAGAGAGAAAAGTGAAACATGCACACAGTCCGCTATCTTTCCGTCATTTTATTCTGGGTGCCGTTGCGATTTTCATTTATGTTGGTATTGAAATTGGAATTCCAAGCACAGCAAACCTGTTTATGACTGCATCAAAATCTGCCTCAAATTCAGGTCTAGGAATAGATGCTACGACAGCCGGAAGTATTGTTGGTTTATACTGGTTATTAATGTTGGTTGGTCGCCTTACCGGTGCTTCAATAGGTTCAAAAGTATCGAGCAAAACCATGCTTACATTTGTATCGACTTTAGGTCTTGTTCTTATTTTGTTAGCTATTTTCAGCCCGATTTCCATGGTTGTTACAGTCCCATTTATTGGAGTAAATGTTCCTATAAGCGTATTATTCCTTGTTCTTCGCGGACTTTGCACTTCTATTATGTGGGGTGGTGTTTTTAATCTTGCTGTCGAAGGCCTTGGAAAATATACTGCTGCAGCATCCGGAATCTTTATGGTAATGGTTTGTGGTGGTGGAATTGTTCCTCTTTTTCAGGGTTGGGTTTCAGATCATTTAGGCTATATCAATAGTTATTGGGTTATGTTTGTATGTTTAGCATATATGCTATATTACGGTCTGATTGGTTCAAAAAATGTAAACAAAGATATTCCGGTAGAATAATAAATTATTAATTATTTATAGTTTCATGTTTCGTGTTTTTTTCAATACGAAACTTGAAACCTGAAACATAAAACTTGAAATAAAAAATTATGGAAAAACCCTATGTAATAGGAATGGACATGGGTGGAACTAATACCGTTTTCGGTGTTGTTGACGCTCGTGGAAATGTGATCTCGAAAAGTGCTATCAAAACTGGCTCTCATACTGACGTAAACCTGTATATTCAGGATTTGTACGACGAATTAATTAAACTGATTGATGCTGCCGGTGGTGCTGAAAAATTTAAAGGAATAGGCGTTGGTGCGCCAAACGGTAATTATTATACCGGAAACATTGAATTTGCACCAAATCTTCCCTGGAAAGGTGTAATTCCTTTTGCCAAATTAATGGCTGAGAAATTCGGAATACCTGCAGCTTTGACCAATGATGCTAATGCTGCTGCATTCGGTGAGATGACCTATGGTGCTGCACATGGCATGAAAAACTTTATCATGATTACCCTTGGAACAGGTGTCGGTAGTGGTATCATTATCGATGGAAAAGTTCTTTATGGTCACGATGGTTTTGCAGGTGAGTTAGGACACGTTACAGCAATTCGCAACAATGGTCGTTTGTGCGGTTGTGGTAAATCGGGCTGTCTGGAAGCTTATGCTTCTGCAACCGGTGTAGCCCGTTCGGCACGTGAAATTCTGGAAACGAGCACCAAAGAAAGCCTTCTGCGTAATATTCCGGTTGACGGTATTACTTCGAAAGATGTGTTCGATGCAGCTATCGAAGGTGACGAAGTAGCAAAAGAAATTTTCAACTATACCGGTAAAATTCTGGGTGAATGTCTGGCCGATTTTGTTGCCTTTAGTGCTCCTGAAGCCATCGTAATTTTTGGTGGTCTTTCAAAAGCCGGAGATTTGATTATGAATCCAATCCGTGAAAATATGGAGAAAAACTTACTTCCTTTATGGAAGGGTAAAATCAAACTGTTATTCTCTGATTTGAAAGAAGCTGATGCAGCTGTGTTGGGTGCAAGTGCTTTGGCATGGGAACTGTAATACGCCATTTAACCCATAAGAGATGAAAGAAAACCCCGATTTATCATTCGATAGATCGGGGTTTTTTGTATAAAATTGATTCTTAAGATTAATGCCACGCTCCCAAAATCAGCCCTGCAAGTGAAAGAAATACCACATAAAATCCGGCATCAATCAGAAACAAACGGAAAGTGCGACCAACAAATATGTAAGTTACACCTATACTCGTTGCAATCCATACAAAACTTATCAGTAGTCCGTCGACAAAGCCTTCTAATGAAGTTG
>CAIQOG010000252.1 GCA_903873355.1 uncultured Bacteroidales bacterium | reverse complement strand
TTTCACATCCTGATTTTATTGATATCCGTAAAGCCTTCAATGAACAGAAAAGCTACCTTACTGATGGTAAAGTGAGTTCCGACCAGCCCGATGAACATATTCGTCAGAAAATGGAAGCGCTGGCACTTGACTATCTGCTGGATACCACCCGCAATAAGAAGTCGGGTAGGGAAGCTATTCTACTTGCTATAAACTATATGAATTCCTATTCGACCAACCGCACTGTAAAAGCTGTTTCGTATGAGGAAAATACAAATACATACGAAGCAATTTTGGGAGGAGCCATTGTGTATGACTGGTGTTATGCCTTGCTTACTGACAAAGATAAATCAGAACTGTTCAGCGGACTGAAAAAAGTTTGTCAGTTGGGTGAATATGGATTGCCGGGAACAGGTAAAGTGCAATATCTGGCCGGACATTACGGCGAATGTGCTCCTACGGCTTATATGGCCATCGGAATCGCAACTTACGATGAAGATCCTTCGTTCTTCGATTTTGAATACAACGAGCAGGTCAATAAATTTGCTCCTTCGCGCAACCCATTGTACAAAGGAGAAACCCATCATCAGGGCGCACAGTACATTCATGTGCGTTATACGCATGAATTACTTCAACATTTCATGCTGAACAAACTCGGGTTGAGTCCGTATGATAAAAATATTTACAAAGCTGTTTACCGTGCTATTTATGGCACCATTCCTCAGAAAAAGGATATGGACGGCATGCCCGAAGGAGATGGTCACAAACATTTGGAAATGGGCTACAGTCAGTTGTATTATCTGGCTGCCAATCTATCCAAAGACCCTGTTTTGCAAACTATTTCGAAAGATAACCTGTTGGCCACCAAACATCAGAGTGCGCGTTTGTTTGTGTACCACAATCCCGACATTCAGCCCAAACCGTTGGACAGCCTGTGTCTGAGTCACTTTTTCCCTTCGCCATCCGGCATAATGATAGCGCGTACAAAATGGGACATGGATTGCACGGATTTTTCGTCGAATGCCATGGTGGTGCTGATGAACATGAAGGAATACAACGCACAGAACCACACACACATGGATGGCGGTAATTTTGATATCTATTACAAAGGCCATCTGGCACTCGATGCAGGTATTTATCAGGGAAAAGATTCACAAAACGGTTGGGCTAAACTGAACTATACGAATTACTTTGCCCGCACAGTGGCACATAATTCGCTTTTGATTTACGACCCTAACGAACCACTACCGGGTGGATGGGATAAAAAGCAAAAAGTAGTAGCCCGCGATGGCGGACAGTTTTTCTTTGGCGACCATGCCTGGGACACCAGTGCCGATATGTTTAAGGCGGGAAAATCGGCTACTATTCTGGCCGAAGAAATCTCAGCAGGTTTGCAACCCGACTACAGCTACTTTAAAGGCGACCTGACTAATTCCTACAATGTGCCGAAATTCATTGGCATATATCCGCCTAAAGCGGAACTGGTGCGTCGCAGCTTCGTATTCCTGAATCATAAATCAAACGATATACCGGGAACGCTGATAGTGCTGGATAAAGTGGTATCAACCAACGTCTCGTTTAAGAAAACATGGTTACTGCACACACAAAACGAACCTGAAATAAATGCCAACAAAATTACGGCTGTAAATACCAACGATGGACGCGATGGCAAACTCATAAACACCGTATTACTTCCTGAACTGAAAAATGCTGACATTCAGAAAATAGGCGGACCGGGTAAAGAATACTGGTGCGACGGACAAAACTGGGGAACTGTAACACAGCAAGATGCCGGATGTTGGCGCATTGAACTCTCGCCACGCACGAATACTCTTGCAGATAATTTCCTAAACGTCGTGCAAGCAATGGATGCAGATTATTCACCATCAAAACTGAATATCAGTTCTACCTTTTCCGACAATAAAGAATATGCGGTGATTAC
>CAIQOG010000251.1 GCA_903873355.1 uncultured Bacteroidales bacterium | reverse complement strand
GGTGGAATATAAAAGTTGATGCAAATGATGGAGGTATTATCGGTAAAGACAATTGGACAGTTAGTTGTAATTTTAATAACCATTCGTTCGCTCGCCCATACAGTTTTGCAGATTTAAATATTGCTCAATCAGACGAACCCGTAAAATTTGCAAAAGCAGGAACTGGAACTTACAATGTTTTACCGCTACCAATCGAAAGTCCAAATCATGCACCTCGTCAATTAGTCTCTGGAAATCCAACTCCAAATGGTTCACCTTTTGGATGGCATGATACAGATGGCGTAACAGGAGATGATTACACCATTACAAGAGGGAATAATGTTTTTGCGTATGACGACAAGGCAAATAAAAATGCTCCGGGTACTAGCCCGAATGGAGGTGTAAATCTTAATTTCGATTATTCTTATTCTCGTGATTCATTTGCAAGGTCAAATTTAAATGCAGCAGTAACTAATTTGTTTTATATCAATAATGTAGTTCACGATATTTATTACAACTATGGATTTACTGAATCGGCTGGTAATTTTCAGTCGAATTCTTATGGTAAGGGTGGTATGGCTGGCGACTGTGTTCATGCCGAAGCTCAAGATGGTGGAGGAACAAACAATGCAAACTTCTCGGCTCCAACTGATGGACAAAGTGGAAGAATGCAAATGTATCTTTGGCCAAGTGCAGGATGGGAAACGTTTAATGTAAATTACCCTAACTCTATAAAAAGTACTTACACTGCAATTCCTGCAGCATTCGGACTGAAATCATATCCGTCAATTACACAAAGTCTAGCGTTAATGCAAGACAGTGCTTCTGTTCCTGCTACTTATAATGGTTGTGGTAATTTACAAAACAGAAGTGCTTTAGCCGGTAAAATTGCCTTGGTTGACAGAACAACTGGAACTAGTTGTCCGTATACAACAAAAGTATTGAATGCTCAGAATAGCGGAGCAATTGCAGTTATTGTCATTCAGAATACAACAGGATCACCAACTACAATGACAGGAACGGGAACAGGAATTACCATTCCATCTTTTATGATCAGTTTGGCTGACGGAAATAAACTAAAAGGCAGACTTGCAGATACAATTGTTAATGTTACAATCATGGGTAATAAAGGAGATTCGATTGACGGTGATATGGATAATGGTGTGATCATTCATGAATCAGCACACGGTGTTTCGATAAGAATAACTGGAGGTCCTTCAAAAACAACTTCATGTTTGGGAAATAGTGAGCAAGCTGGCGAAGGATGGAGCGATTTTTTTGCATTGGCGCTTACAACAAGAGCAACTGATAAACCAAATGATGTTAGAGGAATGGCAACTTATGTTGCAAACCAACCAGCAACTGGTTTAGGAATTCGTACCTATCCTTTTTCGCGTAATATGACAATCAATCCATTTACTTATAACTCAATTAAAAATTGGGGATATGATGTACATTATTCGGGTTCGGTATGGGCTGCAATGTTGTGGGATTTGTATTGGAACTTAATTGATAAGCATGGTTTTAGTACCGATTTTTATAACGGTACAGCAGGGAATAATCGTTGCTTACAATTGATTATGGATGGATTGAAATTGCAACCTTGTAGCCCTGGTTTTGTTGATTCGAGAAATGCAATTTTACTTGCTGATAAACAAGATTACGGAAATGCAGATAGCGCAATTATTTGGACAACTTTTGCACGCAGAGGATTAGGTTATTCGGCTAGCCAGGGAAGTTCTAGTTCTTGTACCGATGGAACAGAAGCATACGATATGCCTCCAGGAGTTATTAAAACAGGAGTAAATGAATTAACTCAGTCGAACACAATTTTAGTTTCGCCAAATCCAACAAATGGTTTGTTTAATATATTACTTCCAGTGTCGGTTACAAAAGCTGAAATGACAATCGTAGATGTAACAGGTAAAGTAGTTATAAATAGAAATGTGGAAGCTGATGTAAATGGAAATATTGAGTTACAACTTGATAATATAAACAACGGAATTTATTTTATATCAGTAAACACCGGAACGAGCTTGTTAAAATCTAAATTGGTAATTGCTAAGTAAATTGAAAATTGAGAATTGAAAGTTGAAAATGATTTATTGCTAACAACTATCAACCATCAACTATTTTTCTTTCACTTCATACATATCTTGTCTTCTATCTTTCCAGTTCAGCACTGTTCCCGTGTTTCTGGCACGTTCGAGTGCTGCCAAATCCAAATCGGCAATTACAACCGTTTCAATATTTGTGTTACACTCTCCGGCAACAGCATCAGGCGGAAAAGCAAAATCACTCGGAGTATAAATTCCTGATTGAGCATAATTGATATCCATATTTTCAACCGATGGAATATTTCCAATCGTTCCGGCAGTGGCTACAAAAATTTGATTTTCGATGGCACGTGATTGAGCACAAATTTTTACACGTAAATGTCCATGTCGTTCATCAGTTGAGAATGGAACGAAAATAATTTTTGCTCCTTTTTGACAAGCAATTCGAGCCATTTCTGGAAACTCCACATCATAACAAATATTGATGGCCACTTTTCCGCAATCGGTATTAAATACTTTTATTTC
>CAIQOG010000250.1 GCA_903873355.1 uncultured Bacteroidales bacterium | reverse complement strand
GTTTTTTACACATTGCAATTCGATGTTTCAATTCAGCAGCACGTTTTGCAATACGTTCTTTGCTTTGCAAATACCGTTTGGAGCCACCGTTATTCTGATTCAGGGTAGAATCGTTATCAACTGGCAATCGAAATTCAGCAGGAACTGGAATCACATCTTCAAGATTCAACGCATTATCAGCCGGACGATATCCCCACGCAATATTAAGCTGCATGGTATTGAAACCCAGCTCTTTCATTAACTCCATGTTTTTGTCGTTCCATTCCACATTTGGCGAAGAAGGAGCACCCAAAATGCCAACTTTGTATTGAAGTGACTGGTTTGTATCTGCCTGTTTACAAGAGGATAACAGTGCAATAAGCAATGAAATATAAATTAGTTGTTTACTCATAATGATAATTCTATTTTTGAAACTCAACAAATTTCCACAACTTCAATTCCTAATATCTGACCGAGCTTTTCAATTTTATCCGCAATATGTCCAACTCCAATGGCGCAATGGTGGGCAGGGCCTTGTTTCGACCACTCATTCATAAATCGCTTTGCACCAATTGGAAATCGATAGCGACTATTTGTATTTCCAATTTCAAGTATTGGTCCTTCTACCGAATCGCCTTCGGCTACCAATAAAAACACACCGTCTTTACCTTCCACCACCGAAAGCAATGTAACTTTTCCGTGTTTCACGGTCATTTGAATTGATAATCCTTTACCGGGTTTTCCATGGTAGATAGGCAGTGGCACTAACTTTACACGACCTTCGGCAATGGCAAAATGTGCGGGGCCATCGTGTCCGAGCATGACCACATCATCGTTGAAATCCATTAGGTAGAATTCCGAAAATGAACCTCCAGCACCAAATTCGGCCATAATTTTCATTGCCTGTGCATTTTTCACTTCACATTCGCCGGCTACTGGAATATTCTTTCCAGTAAGTAAAGTATTACCGGCAATAACCGAGGTGACGATATTTTCATAATCGTTACCCGATTCTCCTTCGTAATAATATGCCATCGAACCCAAATTATGATTTGCTACTAATTTGTCGAGTGCAATGGAAGTGCGTGCTGCGCGATCAATTTCATTCATTTCACATTCGGGAGCAATATCAAAAGCGACATTAAATTCTTTAATCTTTGCCTTTACTTCGTTTTCCGTAACGTCATCACGATATTTTTTAAGTTCACACATTTCAAGCATTTCAAAATGAGTTCCGAACACAGCTGATTGCTTGGTTACATCGGTGTAAACATCGAGCATTCCTCCGTAGTAATGTCCCAAAATTCCCATGCTGTTATTTCTTAAAGCGTTTGCAACTCGTGCAGCTTCCGTCCATGCTTCAATTTCCGTCCATGCATCCTCATCCTGAAGATATCCGGTTACAAAATCATACTGAATTCCTGAGCGATTAAATACGCTGGCAATTTCTGGAACCGAGCAGGCCTGACAATGTTCTAACCATAAACCGGTCATTTTGCCACGGTCGCCCAACTTATTAAAAGCCTCGTAATCGAGTTGGGCAACAGGTTGTAAATTCAGTATTACAACAGGCACTTTCAGTTTTTGAGCCACCGGTAAAACGGTGGAAGATAGTGCATAGGTGGAAACGTACAGAAATACAATTTCCACATCCTGCGATTTCAGATAGTCGGCGACCTCGCGGGCTTTCACTGGATTATCCACCATGCCGGCATCAGCTACTTCCACTCCAAATTCTGAAATGCGTTTTCTGATTTCTTCCTGATATATTTTCAAATGGTCGAGTAGTCCCTCAAATTGAGCCCAATAAGTGTCAAGTCCTATCCCAAATAATCCTACTTTAGTTTTCATTAGTCTTATGTTGTTTTTCAATTTTCAAATGTTACGAATTTTCAACTTACTTTTTTTCGTATAATTTTCTATAATAATTCATTCTTCCTCTAAGCTTTTCCAACATCTTTTTATTCGATGGATTAGCGATTAAATCAACAGTTTCAAATGGATCATTTTTAATATTAAAGAGTTGTTCTACTTGCTGATTTGGGAATAAAATATATTTCCATTCATTTGTCCTGACAGCTTCAGATGGAACAATTGGTATTACCGTTGAACCAAGACTTTTGGCAGTCCAGCTGTGTTCATAATACCAGTCAGTTCTCCAGCATGACTTTTTATTTGC
>CAIQOG010000249.1 GCA_903873355.1 uncultured Bacteroidales bacterium | reverse complement strand
TGCCTTTGAAAAAATCCGCAAAAATTGTTCACGGCAACGCATTACAAACAGACTGGGAAAGTATAGTTTCTAAAAACGAACTTTCTTATATTCTCGGAAATCCGCCATTTATAGGCAAGCAAGTTCAAAAACCTGAACAAAAAGCGGATATGGAAAAAATATTTGCAGGCGTAACAGGTGGTGGAACTTTAGATTATGTAACAGCTTGGTATGTTAAAGCGGCTCAATATATTCAGGATACAAAAATTAAAGTTGCTTTCGTTTCAACAAATTCAATCGCACAAGGCGAGCAAGTTGGAATAATTTGGGGTTTACTTTTTCATAAATACAAAATCAAAATACATTTTTCTCATAGGACTTTTAAATGGGGAAATGAAGCAAAAGGAAACGCAGCAGTCCACGTAGTCATAATTGGCTTCGCCAATTATGATACTAATAATAAAAGCGTTTTTGAATATGGGGATATAAAAGGCGAAGCCCACGAAATTAAAGTAAAAAACATTAACCCTTATTTGGTTGAAGGGAAAGATATGTTTATCACAACAAGAACAAAGCCTTTATGCAATGTTCCCGAAATCATAAAAGGTAGCGAAACTACTGACGATGGACATTTTATGTTGACCTTAGAGGAAGTAAATCAACTAAAAGAAAAATATTCCGAAAGTTCAAAATTTATTAGACCTTTTGTTGGTGGTGGAGATTTCATAAATGGAAATGTTCGTTATTGCCTTTGGTTAAAAGATGCCCCATTAAATGAAATCCGACATATTCCATTTATTCAAGAACGAATTGAGAGAGTTAAAAACTTTCGATTAGCAAGCACAAAGGCAAGAACAAGACATTGGGCAAATTTCCCAACTCTCTTTTCTGAAGATAGACAACCTACAACAAGGTATTTGATGTTTCCAAAAGTTTCATCCGAAAGACGGGCTTATATTCCGTTTGCCTATGTTGAACCTGAGTTTATCATTAACAATACAGCATCTTTTATTCCTGATGCAAGTCTATATCTATTCGGAATTTTAGAAAGCAAGATGCATATGGCTTGGATGAGTTATGTATGTGGAAGAATGAAAAGTGATTTTATCTATTCAAATAAAATCGTTTACAATAATTATCCTTGGCCAGAAAATGTAAATGAAAAACAAACAAAAGCAGTTGAAAAAGCTGTAGAAAGCGTTTTATCTGCAAGGAAGGAATTTCCTACTTATTCACTTGCTGATTTATACGACCCTTTAACAATGCCTCCAGTTTTAGTAAAGGCACATCAAGAGCTTGACAAAGCAGTTGACTTGTGTTACAGACCGCAACCGTTTATAAATGTAGCAAAAAGAATTGAATTTTTATTTGAACTATACGAAAAATATACGGCAGACCTTTTTACAAAAGAGAAACCGAAAAAAACAAAAAAGACAGCTTGACAATGACAAGAAACATACGGACAACAAGAACGCCAGCACCTAACAGCGGTTTAGCAAAAGTGGCGGTTTCGTTCTCCGCAGACACATTTGTGGTTAAAGAAAGTTTGGTTCTCCGCATCAATATTTGTGGTGAAAATCGCCACCTTCGCCAAGCCGCAAAACGTTAACGGTTAGAGTTATTACTCCTCTAAAAATCCTTTACTCTTTCTGTTAATTTCTTTCTGATACACCTCTTTCAATTTCTTGGAGTAACGTTTGGTCATTTCCTTGGTAGT
>CAIQOG010000248.1 GCA_903873355.1 uncultured Bacteroidales bacterium | reverse complement strand
TATCAATTTCTGTTTGAGGTATTGGCAACAATAATCGCTCATTTATATAGAAATTTTCAGTTGGTGGCGAAAATTTTTCATATTTTGAGTACAAAGCTGCCCATTCAGTTATAAATGTATGTTTGTATAAAATTTGCATTGCTTTATTTGGATCTCCATACGATGAATTCATACGCAACAAATCATACCAACGTTGATTTTCAAAAGCAAGCTCAATTCTACGTTCTTTGTAAACTGCATCTAACGCTTCTGTTGTTGACGTAAAAGCAGGTAACGGATCTACTCCTGCACGAGCTCTTACTTTATTTACTTCAATATGGGCAGTAGCAAAACCTGTAGGATCTTGAGCAAGACATTCGGCATAAAGTAACACTACGTCAGCATAACGAATAACAGGCCAGTCATTTTCAGATTGTGAGGGTTGAGTCATTGTTGCATCCTGATATTTAGCAATATAAGGAATAGCTGTAGTGGGTGTTTTTTGATATATCGCAAAATTAGCACTGGCACGCGTGTCTTTGAAATCTAAACTCATTAGACTCATAAATTCTAATGATGGATTATTATTTCCAACCGGTGTTCCGATTTTAAGGTAAATATTGGCTGAACCATCAGGAGCAAAAGTAGTCCAGAAAGGCGAACCAATACCGGAAATACCTCCAGCGTAACGAATTGCAAAGATAATTTCTTTGTTCATTTCGTTAGCGATATTGAATATATTGGCATATGCACTTGCAGATGTACCTTTATCCGTCAGTAATCCATATGCTGTGGCACCCATAACATCCTGAAGCAAGGGTTTTGCCAGTGCAATATTATCAACACCACCACGTTGCATATACACTTTTGCAAGCATTGCCTTAGCTGCCCATTTAGTTATTCTACCGGTATTTGATGATAATGCCGGTGCTTCATCACACGCTTTTAATAAATCAGGTATAATAATTTCATCGTAAATTTCAGCAACCGGACGACGGGTAAGGGTTTTTGCTTCGTTTGGTCCAATTACGGTTGTAACTTTGAACATGTCGCCCCATAAATTTACAAGAGTAAAGTATTGATACGCCCGCATGAAACGCAATTCAGCATCGTATTGAGCTCTTTCTGCTTCAACCGAAACATATTTATTGTCTACAACCGATGGCAAAATTGAATTAATATTTGAGATATTCTGGAATATGCGATACCAATAATCCTGAAGCATGGGTAAACTGGATGATGGACGGAAAAATTTCAAATCACATAAATCCACACGCTCGCCTGAGCCAGAGCCGGTACTTGCTGTATTGGTATTGTCGGTTCTATTTTCAGTAAACTTCCATTCTATTGCCTCAACATTTGCCATACCGGCATAACATCCCAACACACCTGAATTAATACGGGTTGGGGTTGTATAAAAATCTACCTGTGATAATACAGATTGAGGATGATCTGTAATTAAGTCTTCACAACCCGTGAAACTAAATATTGCAGATAATGCGATTAGTAAGATTCCTATTTTGTTTTTCATTTTTTTCAATTTTAAAAAGTGATTCATAAATTAAAATGTCAGATCAAAACCGATAGTAAATGTCCTGTTTAAAGGAAATGCACCACGTTGATAACCATCTCTTAGTGGGTTCTTATTGTTCGCCTGTGGGTCTGGAGAAAAATCCTGATCTGCCGAATTACTACTCTCTTTACGTGCTTCAGGATTTATACCCCGATAATTTGAACCCATAAAATAAAGTAAGTTTTGACCCGAGAAATAAGCTCTAAAGGAATTAAATCCAATTTTTTTAATCAGCTTTGAAGGAATTGTGTAACCAAATGATAAGTCGCGTAATGCCTGATAAGAAGCATCTTCCAAACAATAATCGCTCAGCATTAAATCACCGCCACCCGTGTTCGTGGAATAAACTGTTTTACCATCACCAGGGAAACTCGGGCTGATATAGCGGTTATTAGTATATGCTTTATTCGTACGAATTTGTTCATTGTAATTAATGTTTCCATTAATCAACAAACCACCCTGACTTCCCTGAAACATAAAGCTTAAATCAAAATTCTGATATGTAAATGTGTTGGTAATACCCCAGGTAAAATCAGGAAATGGGGAACCTAAAATAACACGGTCGTCAGTGTTAATTGCATTATCGCCATTTACATTCACTACCTTTAAACCACCCAGAATAGGAAGATATTTAGTATAATTAAAGGGAACTCCATTAGCATCTGTTAGAGCTTTTGCGGCAGCAACTTCTTCGAATGTAGTCCAAACTCCGTCACTTTTATAGCCATAATACTGAATAGCTGGTTGACCAACAATGGCGCGATACACTTCATTTCGTTCTCCAAAATTATCTACATGGTCTTGATTTCCATAACTTATCAACGTGTTTTTATTCATTGAAAAGTTTGCAGATGTTTTCCATTTGAAGTTTTTGGTTTCAATATTGGTTGTATTCAACTCAAATTCCAACCCTTTATTATTTACCCGTCCTATGTTATTCCAGTACATTTGATGTCCGGTAATATTCATAGCCGGTTGCTGTAATAAAAGTTGAATAGTGTACGAATCATAATAGTCAACTGTAAGACTTATTCGGCTGTTAAATAGCCCAAGATCGAGACCAAAATCACTTTCACTTGTACTTTCCCATGTTATATCAGGATTTCCCAGCGATGAACCAATTGCTGAAATTCCCGATGTTAATGTTCCAGTTCCAGTTGCATAATTATTTGTACTTAATAAGTTCATATAAGCATATTGAGGAATGTTGTTATTCCCGGTTAAGCCCATACTGGCTCTTATTTTCAAATTAGATAACCAATCCATTTTTTTCATAAAACTTTCTTCAGAAACTCGCCATCCTATTGATCCAGCTGGAAAAGTTCCCCATTTGTGACCTACAGCAAACTTTGAACTACCATCGGCTCGTAAACTGACTGAACCAAGATATTTACCTTTGTAATCATAGGTAATACGACCCAAATAGGACATTAATGCCTCGGTATAATAGTAACTGGTTGAACCAACAACACCGGTTGCAGGATTATCAACCAAAAGATAAGTTCCTAAATTATAAGATAACAATTGCTCATCCGGATAATTTGTACCAACCATTTTGTTGAATTTATTAGCCGTTTCTTGTAATGTAAAACCGGCTAACGCATTTATTTCATGGTCACCAATTTTTTTAGTGAAATTCAAAGTGTTTTCAGTTAACAATTCAGTGTGTAAAGTCATTTGACGGTTCAACTGATTGGGTGCTCCAAATGTTGTTGCCGATGATTGTTGCTTGTTGTTATATTCTTTGAATTGAACATAAGCTCCATTCGACGTTTTGAAAATCAATCCTTTCAATAATTCGATTGAGAGGTAAACATTACTTTGCAAACGATAATCATCGGTTTGAATATTGGTTCGTTCGCGAATCGATGTTGGATTTTGCTGACTAGAACCCCCGGGATTTGCTCCGGTTACATTCCAAAATTCTCCATCCATACCTTCACCAGAAATGATTGTTCCGTTAAAATCAGATTGAGTGGCATATGTACCGGCAACTTTACCTGTTAAAAGAGCAGTTGCATCATTGTGGCGTATTGGTAACCAAGACGGGTATCGTCCATAATTATTTAAATCAATTCCCGGATTTTCCTTATGACTATAAGTTGGTGATAGATTGAATCCTAAAGCTATCTTTTTAGTCAGATTGATATCCACTTTAGTTCGGAATGTATATTTATCAAATGTACTGTTTTTCATAATACCATTTTCGCCGGTATAAACTCCTGAAACAAAGTATTTCATATTTTTATCACCCCCTGAAGCGCTAAATTGGTAATTATTGTTAGTTCCATTTTGACGTAAAGCATCTGAAACCCAGTCAGTAGGTTGATCATCAAAATATTTTTGAATCAAATAAGATGCCTGATCACCTGTGGTCATTAAGCTGTATTTCATGGTGGCTGTTGTACCATCCAATGTTGGATCTAAGCGACGCAGAGCCGCTTCATCCATCAAGAGTCTTGTGTATTGTTCAGTATTAAGCATATCCGGCATTTTCAGTGCATTACGAACACCGGTATACATTTTAAAACTGAATTTTGGTTTTGTGATATTACCACTTTTAGTTGTAACCAAAATAACTCCACCTGCAGCACGTGAACCGTAAAGTGATGCAGACGCTGCATCTTTTAATACTTCAATCGATTCAACATCACCCATACTGACACCAGCTAAACCATCTGGAGTTGGGAAACCATCAATAACTATTAATGGAGAAGCATTTGCACTGATAGAACCCAAACCACGAACTCTGATACTTGCAGATTCACCTGCCTCAGGGTCAGTATTCATGATTTGTACCCCGGCCATTTTACCCTGAAGTGCCTGCTCAAGTTGAGAAACAGGTATTTCCTCCAGTTTATCATTTTTCAAAGAAGCTACTGCACCAGTTAGGTGTGATTTTCGCTGAGTACCATAGGCAACAACTACAACTTCATCCATTACCTTAGTGTCTTCTTCCATTTCAACAATGAGTTGTTTGTTGTTTCCAACGGCTTGAACAACAGGTTTAAACCCGATGTAAGTAAATGCTAAAGTTGCTTTGGAATTTGGTACTGTAATTGAAAACTGGCCATTTGCATCTGTTATTGTACCAGACTTCGAACCGATTATTTTGACATTTACCCCAATAAGTGGTTCTTTTTTACTGTCAGTAATTGTTCCGCTAACTTTAATCTGAGCAAATGTTGTTGCGGTGTTCATTAATAATAAAATGAACGACCACATAAAGATTCTTAAGAATCGTTTGCTGTTAGTGTTTTTTTTCATTTAAATATTGATTTTGTAAAATTATTTGAGTTGAAATGTATTTGTTTGTTGATAAATGAATTTCTGTATTTTTTCTTCAGTCCAAAAATTTATGCTCTTTACCTGCTTTTTAATGTTATTTTATTGATAAAGAGTAATATATATGAGTTTATAAAAATATAATTGGCATACCAATAATTTGGTCGACCAAAAATACTACATTGTTTTAGATGTACAAAAGCTTTTTTGCATTTTTTTGTGCTTTCTGTTGTAAAACATATTTTCTTGTTAAACAGGAGAGACGGAAAAAGAGAGGTAGAAATCTGGTTAGTCCGATAGATCTTCGAGTTCTTCCCTTAGTTTACGGGGTAAACCCTCTACAACCAAATTGTAGGAATGATTAATCAATTCACAAAGGAATTTTTCGGAAATAGATGGGTCAATAATAACAGTGTTCCAGTGTTTTTTGTTGAAATGCCAGGCAGGAACAATAGCAGCATACTCCTCACGTAAAGAAATAGCCCAGTCAGGATCACATTTGAGCGAAATCTGTGTCTCAGGATTATCTAACGGTATTAGAGCAAACATTTTACCCTGCACTTTCATTACCATTGAAACATCGTCGAAAGGAAATTCATCCGTTGTTCCTTTCAGGCCGAGGCAGTAATCGCGGAGTTCTTCAATGTTCATAGTCAGTGTTTTTTAATTCTACAAACATACAAAATATTTCAACACAAAAACGTCCAACTAAAATTTATTAGTCGGACGTTCTATTGAGTGTGTTAGTTATTTAAATTTAATTGCGAGTGATTTTGCTATTTCGCTAACCGGTATAGCAAACGATATACCTTCAACTCCCATTCCCACTACCTTGGCATTAACTATACCAAGTAGTTTACCTTCTTTGTTGATAAGTGGTCCACCGCTGTTACCAGGGCTCATGCTGGCATCAGTCTGAATAACTTTAGTTCCATTTGCCTGTTTACGTACAGAAGAAATTATACCTTTCGTTAAAGTTTGCGATAAATCCTGAGCTGAAGGTGTCCCAATAACATAAATTTCTTTTCCAATTCCAACTGTTTCTAATGATTCCAACCCAAATGGAATAATGTTATTCTTCTCAATTTTTATCAAAGCAACATCTGCTTCTTTATTGAATCGAACAATTTTAGCCGGATACTTGGTGCCATCGTTTGCTATTACTTCTAATTTAGCAGAATCACTAATAACGTGATAGTTGGTGATAACATATCCATCATCAGAAACAAAGAATCCACTACCGTGACCATCCTTGGTCTTGATTGTAACCGATGACTGAACTGCCTGTTCGATTGATGAAACGTAGTTTTTTGCAGTCTTAATCTCAAGAGTTTTAAGAGTATCGATAATGCTGACCTTTTCCATTTTCATTACACTCTTAAATTTTGTTGAGTTTAACAGAGTATAAAGTCCGGTTTCCATAGCATCTTTCAGCGCATCTTTTTCATAATCGGAATTTGCACTGGAAATAAAGCTAACAAACTCCCCTGATTTAGATTTGATGGTATCTGAATAAATAGTTTTTTTGTAATAATCGAGTACATCCCATTTTATTTTCAACTCCACATTAATAAAACCTGTTTTTCGTGTATCTGTTGGTCTTCCGGCATTTTGAATCCAAATATATTTATATCCCAAAACCTTTGCATCGAGATAAGCATTTTGATTATAATTTGATTTTAAAACAAGACCTGTAGTATCGACATATCCATTCTTCTTCAAAATATTATTTAGTTCATCAGAGTAATAAGTGTCATTAACTTTAATCCCATTTTCAGCCTTTATATTGACTTTATTTTTCAATTTTCCGGATTTATAATCCTTATAAGTAGGGTAATAATCTTCTGAATTTTCGGGGCTGATATCAACTGCTACTTTATTCAGCCTGATTTCCTTTGTTACTGAATCCCTGAGGGGTATTTTTATTAAGCTATCGTTAAGTGAAATTCGACTATCATATTGCCAGAATTTATTATTGATTAAAGTTGTAAAATAGCCATAATAACCTCCAATCGTAGAAGAAACCAAAAAGAAAGGTAATACAGTTGGGGCTTCAATCGCAGCAGCAAATAAGGAGAATGGAACCCCGATTATCAATGCATTTAATCCAATTGTAGCATAACCTGCAGGGTCAAGCATATATGGAGTTATTACCTGATACTGTGTCTTATAACCCTCTCTTTTCAATAATACCTGTTGTGGCTCGCCGTTTCTTGGCAAGATATATTTACCATTATTTATTTCAGGATCTTTTTTGTTAATCTGCATAGTTGTAAGAGAATCTTTCTCAATCGCTATTTTTTGATTTTTGCCAATCAAGAAACCTAAGCTACAACTATTTAGCAGAAGTATCGATAAACCAATAAGAAGTATTTTTAGTGATTTCATAAGTGTAAGATATTTTTAAATTTATTTTAATTTCAACATAAGAGCTTTTGTTATTTCATTTACAGGCATTGCAAAAGAAATACCTTCGACACCCATTCCTACTAATTTAGCATTTACAACTCCCAGTAATTTTCCATCTTTGTCGATTAATGGACCACCACTGTTACCCGGGCTAATACTGGCATCCGCCTGAATTACTTTTGAACCATTGGATTGTTTGCGCACAGAGGATATAATTCCTTTTGTCAGAGTTTGAGATAAATCCTGAGCAGAAGGTGTTCCGATAACATATATTTCACGACCAATTACTGCTGTTTCTGCTTCAGGTATCATGAATGGTACAAAATTTTTCTTTTCAATTTTAAGTAATGCCATATCCGCTTCTTTATTGTACCTGATTATTCTTGTTGGGATTTTTGTTCCATCATGCAAAATTACTTCTAATTTTGCTGAGTCGCTGATTACGTGATAGTTAGTAATGATGTAACCATCGTCAGAAATTAAAAAGCCACTTCCATGACCGTCCTTAGTTTTAATGGTTACCGAAGCCTCTACAGCTTGTTCAATCGATGAAACACAACTCTTTGCACATTTAATTTCCATTGGTTTGAGCGTATCTGTATTTACAATTCTTTCAAATTTCATAAATCCTTTGAATTTTGTTGAATTCATTAATGAATATAAACCAGTTTCCATAGCATCTTTAAAAACGTCTTTTTTGTAATTCGAATTTGCATCCGAAACAAAACTTACAAACTCACCCGATTTTGAACGAATGGTATCAGAATAAACCAGTTTTTTATAATAATCAAGTACATCCCACTTTACTTTTAATTCTATGTTGACAAAACCTGTTTTACGATCATCACCGGTTACTTTGCTAATATTAGGCACCCAAACATATTTATATCCCAAAATTGTTGCATTTACAAAGGCATTTTGATTATAGTTGGTTTTCAGAGCCAGACCTGATGTATCAATAAATCCATTTTTTTTAAGAATAGAATTTAATTCCTCTGATAAATAAGAGTCATCATTTTTGATTCCTTTTTCTGTTTTCGTGTTAACTTTCAATTTTAAACGTCCTTTTTTGTAATCGCTATAGGAAACATTGTAATCTTCTGAGTTCTCCGGACTGATGTCAATAGCTACTTTATTTAGTCGTATTTCTTTTGTTAATGAGTCTTTTGTGGGGATTCGAATAAGACTATCATTCAGATGAATAGTATTTTCATAATTCCAGAACTTTGGATCTATGCTCACATAAAATCCACCCCAGATTGCCCCCATAATGGTTGTTAATGATGATGAAAATATTACACCAATTGGTTCAGAAATTTCGGCAGCTAATAATAAAGCACTAGCAGTACCGGCAACTGCTGCGTTAAAAGCTATTGTTGCAATGCCAGCCGCAGAGAACTTGTATGGAAAAAATACCTTGTATTTACTTTTATATCCATCTCGCTTCATTTCAACCTGTTGAGCAACACCATCCCGTGGTAATAAATACAATTTTTCTTGTACGACCGGTTCTTTCTTGTTAATCAGGATAGTTGTAAGACTGTCCTTTTCAATGTTAACTTTTTGGTCTTTACTGATAAAAAATCCAAGAGTACAGCTAGAAAACACTATAGATACTATGGCAAGAAACAGTGGAATTTTAATTGATTTAAGAAGCATGATATTTTCAATTTGCGTAAAAATTACAATTTTAAAATTTTTTCGATTGCAAAAATATATATTTATTCTGAAACAGTCAATAACAAATTAAAATAATTAAAAAAATATGAATCATGTTTTTGTGGTTAAAACGTGTTTAAAAAAATCGTTCAACAAATTTCTTTGTCGAACGATTCTGTATTTCCTGTTTCTTTGAGTAGGGTGAGGTTATTTCACTTCCACGCCATTTGTAACTATGGCGCTTGGACGAATTAGAACCAGTTTTCCATCAGCATCTTCGGCTGAAAGTATCATGCCTTCGCTCATAATTCCACGCAGTTTACGTGGCTCAAAATTGGCAATAAAGCAAACCTGAGTGCCTATCAATTCTTCCGGATTTGGATAATATGCGGCTATTCCCGACAAAATAGTGCGTTCTTCCATGCCATCGGCGAGGCGGAACAGGAGCAATTTATCGGCTTTCGGTACTTTTTGGCAGTCGAGAACGGTAGCAACACGTATATCCAGTTTTGTAAAATCTTCGAAAGACACATTTTCTTTCACCGGAGCAGGTTTATAGGCCGCTGCCTCGTTGGCTAATTTAGTGTCCTGCAATTTCTGAACCTGCGCTGCAATAGTTTCATCCTCAATTTTCTCAAAAAGTAACTCAGGAGTACCGAGTTGATCGCCGGCTTTCAGCAAATCAATTCTTCCGAGTTCTTTCCAGTCGAAAGTGGAGAGATTCAGCATGCCACGTAGTTTTTCGGACGTAAATGGCAAAAACGGTTCGAAGGCAATAGCCAGATTAGCAGCGATTTGCAAACTCAGATGCATGATGGTTGCCACACGGTCCATATCGGTTTTGGCTACTTTCCATGGTTCGGTATCAGCCAAATATTTGTTGCCGATGCGGGCCAGATTCATAGCTTCCTTTTGCGCATCGCGGAAACGGAAATTATTGAGTAATTTTTCTACGTCAGCTTTTACGTTTACAAATTCGTCGAGCGTTTGTTTATCGTAGTCGGTCAGTTCGCCCAATACAGGCACTATGCCATCGTAATATTTCTGAGTAAGTACCAGCGCACGGTTTATAAAGTTCCCAAAAATTGCCACCAATTCATTGTTATTACGTGCCTGAAAATCCTTCCAGGTAAAGTCATTATCTTTTGTTTCGGGAGCGTTAGCTGTGAGCACATAACGCAACACATCCTGTTTCCCCGGAAAATCTTCCAGATATTCATGTAACCACACCGCCCAGTTTCGTGAAGTGGAGATTTTATCACCTTCCAGGTTCAGAAACTCATTTGCAGGAACATTATCAGGCAAAATATACGAACCTTCGGCTTTTAAAACCGATGGAAATACGATACAGTGGAATACTATATTGTCTTTACCAATAAAATGCAGCAAACGTGTTTCCGGGTCTTTCCACCATTTTTCCCACGTTTCAGGAAGTAATTCTTTGGTGTTCGAAATATAACCAATTGGCGCATCGAACCACACATACAGCACTTTTCCTTCGGCACCTTCTACAGGCACAGGAAGTCCCCCATCGAGGTCGCGACTCACGGCACGTGGCTGCAAGCCCATATCGAGCCAGCTTTTGCATTGTCCGTACACATTTGGTTTCCACTCTTTGTGGTCTTCGAGTATCCATTGGCGCAACCATGCTTCGTGTTGGTCGAGCGGCAAATACCAGTGTTTGGTTTCTTTCATTACCGGAGCAGCACCGCTA
>CAIQOG010000247.1 GCA_903873355.1 uncultured Bacteroidales bacterium | reverse complement strand
GCCACCAAACGCGAAAATAGCGAAGTGTATGGAGTTGGCTCATTTTTATTAGCAGGAACAGAGGTTTATAGACTTGTTAAATAGCAACTTGCAAACAATCATGAAACACATATTATCTATTGTTTGGCTCACACTCTTACTACTTCCTAATCTTGTAGCGCAAAATAAACAAGCACTTTACAAAAATCGGCTGGCACCCATAGAACAGAGGGTTGAAGATCTATTGAAACGAATGACTTTGAGCGAAAAATTAGCTCAAATGAATCAACGGATAATTGGTCAGAATAACAATGCAAACAATGCAGAGAGCGAAAAAAGAAAACTAACACCAGAGACAGGTTCGTACATTAATTTTAGTAACGATCCCCATTTTGCCAATGAAATCCAGCGAAAAGCTATGGAGCATTCTCGTCTTGGAATTCCGGTTCTGTTAGGTATGGATGTGATTCATGGTTTCAGAACGATATTTCCTATTCCATTGGCACAAGGGTGTATGTGGAATCCCGAACTCACACGCCTCTCATGTGAGGTTGCAGCTAAAGAAGCCACCTTATCTGGTATAAAATGGACATTTTCTCCTATGATAGATGTGGCACGTGACCCACGTTGGGGAAGAGTTTCTGAAACTTACGGCGAAGATACCTACACCAATTCACTGTATTGCATTGCTGCGGTTAAAGGATATCAGGGAGCAAAACTTTCGGATAAATATTCTGTGGCTGCTTGTCTGAAACACTATATTGGCTATAGTTTGTCGGAAGGTGGTCGAGATTACCATTCTACCGATGTTTCACCACTTACCCTTTGGGAAACCTTTATGCCACCTTACAAAGCCGGGGTGGATGCAGGTGCGCAAACCCTTATGAGTGCGTTCAATGATATTACCGGGATTCCTGCTTCGGCCAATTATTATACCTTGACCGAGGTACTAAAAAATCAATGGAAACACGATGGATTTGTGGTTTCGGATTGGAAAGCAGTTTATCAACTAATCAATCAGGGCTATGCTGCCGATAGTGCCGATGCTGGAGTAAAAGCTGTAAATGCAGGGGTGGAAATGGATATGAACGATGATATTTACGTGAAATATTTGCCGGCAAAAATCAAACAAAATGAGGTACAGATGAGCCGAATTGACGATGCTGTTCGTCGGATTTTGCGTGTAAAATTCCGTCTGGGATTGTTCGATAATCTATACGTTGACGAGATTGCAGAAGCAAATCGTTACCTACAACCCGAAAGTCAGAAACTGGCTGAAAAATGTGCCGAAGAATCTATGGTTTTACTCAAGAATGAGAAGAACGTCTTACCATTATCAGAAAAAATTAAAAAAATTGCAGTCATTGGGCCAATTGCGAAAGATCAGGGAAATATTATGGGTTCATGGACTTGCAATGGCAAACAGGAAAATACAGTTACCTTATTTGATGGATTGACGAATGAATTCAAAAACAAAGCATATATTTTATATTCAAAAGGTTGTGATTTTGAAGGAACGGACGAGTCTGATTTTTCAAACGCGTTGAATGTTGCTTCTCAATCAGATGTAATTATACTTTGTTTGGGAGAAAAACGTGGCTGGAGTGGCGAAAATGCTTCGCGTGCGTCCATAGCACTGCCTACAATTCAGGAAAAATTAGCTGCGAAACTTAAAGAAGCAGGAAAACCGATAATATTGGTACTTTCTAACGGACGACCATTGGAACTTATTCGACTTGAGCCACTTGCCGATGCTATTCTCGAAGTGTGGCAACCTGGTAATTTTGGTGGAAATCCATTTGCCGGAATTATTTCCGGTCGATTAAATCCTTCCGGCCGATTGGATATAACTTTCCCAAAAGTAACAGGACAAATCCCAACTTATTACAACATGCGCCCTAATGCTCGCAGCTCTTCCAAAGATTGGAATGGACTCTATCAGGATGTAAAAAACGAACCGATGTATTGGTTTGGTCATGGGTTGAGCTATAGCAATTTTGTTTATTCAGGTTTGAATGTATCACACAATACATTTACTGAAAAAGAGCAAATTACTGTTAACGTAAAAGTGAAAAACACTTCCAGCATTGATGGTCAGGAAACGGTATTTTGGTATGTTTCAGATCCTGTTGCGAGCATTACTCAACCTATCAAGAAGTTGAAATACTTCGAAAAAAAGGAAATTAAAGCCGGGCAAGAATCCATTTTTTCGTTTCAAATTAACCCAAAACACGATTTAAGTTTTGTAGATGGCAATGGGAAAACAGTATTAGAAAAAGGCGATTTCTTTATTCAAACGAATAATCAGAAAATCAAAATAACTTTAAGATAATGTATGATTTCAAACCTATCAATTCGATTCAAACAATGAAGTTAATCAAGCAACTTGTTACTATCTCGTTATTAATGATTGTGTTAAGTGGTGTTGCTCAAAATAATAGACAAACACTTAATCTTGCTGGAAATGGCTGGCGGGTATGGCTCGATAGCACCGCTGTTTGGAAATCAGATTCGCTCTATCTTCCACAACAGTTGGATATTACAAAATTACATATTAATAGCCCAAGTTGCGGGTGGAACCCGTTATTTTCTACAAAAGGAATTGTAGCCAAAATACCGGCTTGCTTCGAAGAACTTTTCGGGCAAGGAAATCCTTCATGGCGGTATCACGGAGTGGGTTGGTTTTCGAAAGAAATCGATATTCCTGCCGATTGGAAAAACAAAGTAATCAGACTGAATGTGGGAATGTACCGACAACGAATTGAAATTTATGTCAACGAAAAATTAGCAGGATATGATGTGATTGCTGAAACTCCCTATACTTGCGATATTTCGGCTTACATAAAAGCGGGACAAAAAAACAGAATAGCTTTCCGGATTACAAACCCTGGCGGACAACGTGGCTGGTCAGACGAACATCATATCACTTGGGCTTCGAAATATGTACTTATACCGGGCCACGATTTTGGTGGAATTGCCGGAGATGTCAGTCTGACAGCAACAGATAAGGTT
>CAIQOG010000246.1 GCA_903873355.1 uncultured Bacteroidales bacterium | reverse complement strand
GGAAAACAAATACCCGTTGGGATGATATTGTATTCAGAAAATCACCAATTTCTAATAATACGACTATTACAGTTTCGAGTGGAACTGAAAAAACACTATTTAATCTGAGTGCGAATTATTATACCGATCAGGGAGTTTATATCAATGATGATTATTCAAAAGGTGGATATAACCTGAGTGTTGATCATAACATTTACAAAAATGTAAAAATCAGATTCTCTAATATTTTGTCGAAAGGATTTCGTAATTCAAATGGAGGATTAGCGTATTATCGTAATCCAATCTTACCCGTTTACGATGAAAAAGGAAATTATTATCTGACAAGTAGTCAGGATTTCAGTCACCCGTTAGCTATCACTAACCTTCAGAAAAACATCAGCAATATGCTCGATGTAATTACTTCGGCAGCGTTGGAGTGGCAGATTGTACCGGCACTTAAACTGACCAGTCAGATTAATTATAAATATGGGAAGTCTGTTGGTGACCAATACTATCCCAAAGTATATACAGAGGCCGGAACATTTAATAATGGCTATGCAAAAATAAGCAACTGGGAAGGCGAAAACTTTGTTTCAGAGAATTTCTTAAACTTTCAAAAAGCATTCGGAAAACATGAACTTGGCGCTATGGCGGGTTTTTCGTATGAAGATTATACTTCCAGAAGTTCATCACTTGCAGCTATGGACTTTGTAAACGAAGCACTGCAAAATGAAGATATGAGTACCGGTAATCCTCAAAAAAACAGTATTGGCAATGGATTTTCCGAAACCAAACTTATGTCAGGGATGTTTCGCTTAAATTATACTTTCGATAATAAATACCTTGCTACATTTACTTCTCGTGCAGATGGATCGTCGAAGTTTGGAGCAAACAACAAATGGGCATTTTTCCCATCCGGAGCAGTAAGTTGGAAAGCTCAAGAAGAAAGTTTTGTCAAAAATCTGAATATATTTGATGAATTGAAACCCCGCTTTAGTTATGGTGTTTCCGGCAATCAGGGTATCAGTCCATATCAAACGCTCAGTAGGTATGGTACAGGGAAATACTACGACGATGGTGCGTGGGTAACAACCATTGGTCCCGGTTATGTAGCTGGTATGCAGTATATTTATAGTATTTGGGGCGGAATCCCTAATCCGGATTTAAAATGGGAAACAACTGCACAAGCTGATTTAGGGTTGGATATGGCATTTTTTAATAGAAAATTGCGTGTCACTCTGGACTTATACGATAAACAAACCAGCGATTTATTGCGTGAACGTAATTTGGCATATTCATCAGGCTATAATAAAATGTGGATTAATGATGGGCAAATTCAGAACCGTGGTTTTGAAGTAACAATTGAAGGCGATATTTTAAACACAAAAGACTGGAAAGTAAGTGGAAATTTTATTTTTGCCAAGAACGAAAATAAAGTAGTAAGTTTGGGAAATCAATTGACTTCAGGATTACTTACCGACCCGAATACAGGAATGAAATTTGAATATGCAGGTAACAGTGTTTCGATGTTCCGCGCATATACCAATATTTTAGCAATAGGTCAACCTATAAATTCATTTTATGGTTACAAAACTGATGGCATTGTACAAACAATAAGCGAGGGAATTAATGCGGGTTTGATGGGTGATTTAGCAAAACCGGGTGAGTTCAAATATGTAGATTACAATGGCGATGGAATTGTAAATGAAAAGGACAGAACTATTATTGGAAATCCAAATCCTGATTTTACAGCCAGCATGGGTTTAAATGTAAGTTGGAAGAATATTGATTTGAGTGTATTTTTAAATGGTGCTTTCGGACAGCAAATTTTGAATACACAGGCATTTAATTCGCCAAGCAATCAACCACTCCGTTGGACTCCTGATAATCCTACAAATTTATATCCATCGTTAAAAGATGGTCGATTGGTCAATTTATCAGATTGGTGGATTCAGGATGGTTCATATTTGAGAATTCAAAATTTGAATGTAGGTTATAATTTTAACCTTCCACAAAAGAGCTTCATATCAAAAGCCCGTCTTTACCTGAATGCTTCAAATTTATATACATTTACAAAGTTCAAAGGTTACGATCCGGAAGTTGGACTCGATGGCGTTTATTGGGGTGGTTATCCTCGCTTGAGCAAATGGACATTTGGTGTTGACTTAACCTTTTAATAATTGATTAACCATGAAAACGAAAATAAAATTATTTGCACTTTGCAGTGTGTTAGCCTTTGGCTCGTGTAATTTGGAGGAAAAACCCTATGGATTTTATTCGGAAAGCAACTTCTTTAAATCTGCAGCGGATGCTGATGCAGCAGTAGATTATGCATACGCCACGCTTACTTTTCTGGAATATTCCAGAGGTGTATTTTACCTGGGCGAATTGCCTACTGAAAATATTACCCCAAAACCGGACGAAAGTCAGGACGCCACTGATTTAAATAATTGGAATATACCCAGTTTCAAAACCAATACGGTATTGCAGTATTATTTTACATATGCTTTTATAGGAATAAACAGGGCCAATGCTGTTATTCAGAATGTTTCAACCGGCGATTATGATCAAGCACTGAAAAATCAGTATCTAGGTGAAGCCTATTTCCTCAGAGCGTGGAATTACTTTAATCTTGTTCGTGTATATGGCTTAGTTCCAAAGCATAACTCAACTGTTCAAACATTGGAACAAACCTCGGCGCCATTGTTTTCTAATTTAGATGAAATGTACGATTTAATTTTGTCTGATTGCAAAAAAGCAGAATCATTGATGTCTGTTTATACAATTCCTAAATTAGGAAGAGCCGATAGAGTCGCCGTACAGTCTTTAGCAGCAAAAGCTTATCTTTTTATTGCTTCTTCCAAAGAGCATAATGTGCCTTTGTACAAAGATATGAAACGTGATATAACAGTAATGTATGACAGTGCCACATATTTTGCAGGCAAAGTTATTAATGATCAAACTACTTATGCACTTGATAGTTCGCTTGTAAATATATATGATGTAGAAAAACCAAGAGGTTCAGAACATATTTTCACCATGTCGATGGACAGAACCGGCACTGTTGAAGGTGAATATTCTAAGATTTCAAAAATGTTTATTCCTTATATCGGGGGTGCAACGGTCTATTTAGACAATAAAAATGGAACCTATAGCGGCACTCATGATGGTTGGAGCGTTTACCAGACAACTACTACTTTTTATAATAGTTTCGATGCAGCCGACAAACGCAAAACAGAATTGATCGTTGATAAAGTGTACGACAAAACAGGAGTTTTAATTGCATCTTATCCCGGGAAAATTCTTTATCCGTTTACACGAAAGTATATTGACCCAAGTTTTGTAGGCGATAAAACAAGTACCCGGCCATTTTTAATCCGTTACTCGGATGTGGCACTCATATATGCCGAAGCAGCCGGTCCAACATCTAAAGCGTATGGTTTGATCAATGCAATCCGCAACAGAGCAGGATTGGGTAATTTAATGCCCGGTTTAAGTATTGTTGATTTCCGAAAAGCAGTTTACAAAGAACGCACCTGGGAATTAGCTTACGAAGGCGACCACCTTTATGACCTTCGCCGCTGGAACAGAGTGATAACCGATGTGCCTGAAGCAGCCAGTATAACTGAAGAACAGGCAGCTTTCTATCCAATTCCGCAGGCAGAAATAGATTTAAATGCAAGTTTAAGATAATTCAAACGAAAATAAATATATGAAATTCTATCAATATATTCTAATAGCAATCACAGTATTCGGAATACAGTCGTGCGTAAAAGATCCGCTGGAAGAAATTACAAAGGGTGGTTGGAATCACGAAAGAACCGTGATTAATCTAATGTTTGAGAATCAGGTTGGAAAAGCCATCATTGAAAATACTGATGCCACAACCGGTGTCATAACCTTAGCCATCAATGTGTCAGTGATACCTGATTTGACAAATGTAAAATTGACTCAATTGGAGTTATCTTTTCAGGCAAAGTCAACATTGGAAATAGGTCAGACGATGAATTTTCAAAATGACACAAAGTCAGGCATGATTACCATCACATCTGAAACCGGTCAAAAAAGAGATTACAGCATTCATGTAACTGAGTTTAGTGAAACAATCTTAGGGGTTTGGGATATTAAAGCACTCACGGTTTTTGGCGGTACCGGTCCTGAATATGGTGGCGGTGCTGTATTACAACTCGGTGATAAACCATTGAGTTGGTCATCAATTTATGGACCAAATACCGAATTGGATAATACACTGACATTTACGCTGGATAGTATATCTGAGACAGGAAATACATACGGTAAAGTAATGAATAATAGCGGTGTAGATGGCAAATGTGCTGATTTTATTTTTAGTGGTGATAACCCCGAGAATCCGCTTAAAACAGTAGATGTAACAAAATTCTATCGTCAGATTCCAAAAGGTACGGGTCATTGGATGCGCGATTATGCAAAAGGTACAGTAGTATTTACAGATTCAATTGGTAAAATTACTACCGGTACACTTATAAATGCCGGCACCGAAGATTTGGGTAATAGTTTAAAAATGATCGTAACAGATAATGCATTTGCATTTGTGCTTAGCGGCACAGACGACTGGACAAACATTTATAAAGATTACGACAAATTTGTAAAGAAACCCCGTAAATACTGGATTTCCGTAAAGAAACATTAGTTACTAGTTTATATTACATCCGGAGCTGATATTTTGATAGTTAGCTTCTTGTTAGAAACAAATGGTTTTCAATGAAAATTAAACACTCTTTATTTGTTATTGGATTCATAAGTTCCGGATTTAATTTTCTTTCATACGGATGTGCCAATGGTTTTGAAAATTCTCAAAATAAAAGTAATAATCCACAGGCGGAAGTAAGTATACATTCGGATGTTATTATCAATGACTGTTATGTAGGTAATGGTGCTCAATGGGATCCTTACCAACAAAACTATGGGAATGGCGAATTAAAAATCTCTGAATCAGATTGGCAAAAACTGTATGCAAGACTTGATTTTATGCGACCACAGTTTATGCGTGTAATGATAAATACAAAATCGCTAATTTTCAACGGAAAATTAGTCCCGGAGCAAAATATTGAACGATTAACGCCTATTTTAGATTATTGCCAGAGCAGAAACGTCAGTGTAATGTTTGGCGATTGGGGAAATGGGTTGGTTGATTCAGAAGCGAATACAATCAATGAAACGAATTTGATACTTGCCGCCCAATATGCTGATTATTTGATTCATGCAAAAGGTTATTCCTGTATTAAGTATTATAATCTTATAAATGAGCCAAATGGTTATTGGTCGGTAACTGCAGGTGAATACCCGCTTTGGGCAAATGCAATTCGATATTTTAACAATGAATTAAAAAACCTGAAATTAGACAATAAACTGTCGTTAGCAGGACCGGATGCAGCCATTTGGAAAACGGATGAAGTATGGTGGGCAGATAGTTGTGCTACACATCTCAAAGACATGGTTGGATTGTACGATATTCACACTTATCCTTCGAAAATAACGGTAAACTCAGGGGAATATTCAAAAATAATTGAAGCGTATAGGAAAGCAGTTCCTGCCGGCAAAAAGATAGTGATGGGTGAAATTGGCTTTAAGTATGTTGAACCAGCCGACTCTTTCTATTGGAATGAAAATATACGTCGTGCTAAATTGAAACCTTATGCTTCGGTTGATGATTCGCAGATGTTTGTGTACGAATACATGTACGGAACAGATATGGCTGATGCGCTTATTCAAACTGTCAATAGTGGTTTTTCCGGTTCGGTTGCATGGATGCTCGACGACGCGATGCATTCCAAAGAATCACCTGAAAAATTAAAAGTCTGGGGATTCTGGAATATTTTGGGTGATGAGTTTTTTGGAACAAGTGAAGAAGTTGTCCGTCCCTGGTACTATGCGTGGTCTTTGCTAAGCAGATACATGCCTGCCGGCTCGAAAATATATAAAGTAGTGGTTACCGGTGACCCATCAATAAAAGCAATGGCTTTTGAAAAGGATGGTATGCAGACGATTGCTCTCGTGAATGTTTCCAAAACCCTGAAAACAGTAAGAATTAAAGATTCAATGATTAAAACACTGAGTGGTGTTAAAGAATTTATTTATGCCGATGGTCTGTTGAAAAAAGAGGGTGATCATAATTTATTACCCAATACTGTAAATCTGACGATGGATTTACAAACCGGTTATAACTTAAAAATGCCTGGCGAATCGCTTTTTGTTTATACCAATTGTAATTATTAAAACCCAACATGAAAAAGATATTATATCTTACAATATTATTGCTTTTCTCTTTTGTTTGTAGTGCGAAAACTGCGAAAAAAGAGCTTGATGTTTGTATTACTTCCGAAATAATAAATGCCGGCTATATTGGCAATGGAGCAGAATGGGACCCCTACGATGAAGCAGAAGCATGGGGTTCTGCAATTTCCGACAAAGACTGGGAAACGCTATTTAAACGGGTAAGTTTTATGAAAATGCCTTATGTCAGATGCATGATAAACAGTCCTTATCGGTATTTTGATGCTGCAACAGGAACTTACGACAAAAAACGCAATATCAAATCTATTTCTAAATTGCTTGATTATTGCACCAAAAACAAGGTAACCGTCATCTTTGGAGAATATAATCCTCCAAAATGGAGCATGATGCAGGACGACAAATGGGTGGATATGTCGGTTGATTATCTCAATTATTTGGTGAATGAATTAGGTTATACTTGTATTAAGTATTTTGTGATTTTTAATGAACCTGATGGTTATTGGTCATCAACGGATGGAAATTACGGTATATGGAAAGAAATGGCCTATAAATTCACCGCTAAAATGAAAAGCTATCCGGGACTTTTTGAAAAAGTAAAATTAGCCGCACCCGATGTGGTGGTTGATTATAAAAATAAAAAATCATCGTATGATGCACCGGGTTGGGTAAAACAAGCAGGAAGCGATATGGATTCTCTCATAGGCATTTACGATGTCCATGCTTATCCCGGACAAGCAGAAGTGCGAAGTGGAAAATATCCAACTGAACTTCAAAAGTACAAACAACAGGTGCCTGCCGGAAAGAAAATTGTGTTGGGCGAAGCCGGTTATAAGTACTGGCGTACAGCCGATTCGGTGCTTATGAAGGAATATAACAGACGCGTGAAAGGACATCCTTACACTACCGGAGGGGATTGTAATATGTTGGTTTACGATTATTTCTATGGATTGGACATGCCTTTACTTTGCATGGATGTGATGAATAATGGCTATTCAGGCATGGCAGTTTGGATGCTCGACGATGCCATGCATTCTAACGGTGATGCAGGTAAACCTACCGACATAAAAATTTGGGGAATGTGGAATACTCTTGGAAAAGAAGTTTTTGGAAAAGCTGAAGAGGAAAATATCCGCCCATGGTATTACACCTGGTCACTCATGTGTCGGTATTTTCCTGCAGGGTCGGACATTCTGAAATGTAAGTATACCACAAACAACGATGTGCGCATTATTGCAGCAAAAAGCAAGGGCAAAATAACCATTGCTGTTGTAAATGTTGGGAAAACTGATTTGGCACTGAATTTATCAATTCCAATTTTAATGTCAGGCAGTAAATTGTATGTTTACCAGGAAAATAACAAACCTGCTGACAGTGATGGATTACCTGTTCCTGCTCAAAAAAATATGAATATTAAAACAAAATATAACTTGGAATTAAAAGCGAATAGTTTCGTAATGCTGACAAATATAACAGAATAAAATGAAAAATATAATTATAAAATCTATCGTAACTGTAACCATAACACTGTTTTTCGTGGGTTGTAAACCCGTCGAGCCGGAGCCACCGAATACCAATACGCATATTGATCTGAGTATTGTTGATAAAAATGCGACTGACGAAACTAAAGCACTCTATTCACAGCTTTGGAAAATTGCTGAAACAGGTTTTATGTTTGGTCATCACGACGATTTAATTTATGGTCGGAAATGGTATAATGAGCCCGGCAGATCAGATACAAAAGATGTTTGTGGCGATTATCCGGCCGTTTTTAGTGTTGATTTTGCAGAAGTTATGGATGACCGATGTGATACCAGCACTTACAAAATAATACTTCAACGAGTTATAAAAGAATCCCGTGTGCGTGGAGAAGTGATTATGGCTTGTTGCCATTTGAATAATCCAATAACCAATGGTGATTCGTGGGATAATACAAAAACAACTGTTGCAAAAGATATTGTAACTGAAGGCAGTAAAACTAATATACGTTTTAAAACCTGGCTCGACCGTTTGGCTGCATTTGCTGCAACTCTTACAGATGAAAATGGAAAACTTATACCAATTATTTTTCGTCCGTTTCACGAACAAAGCGAAACCTGGTCGTGGTGGGGGACAAGCTGTACAACTCAGACCGAGTATATAAATTTGTGGAAATTTACGGTAAATTATCTACGTGATACAAAAGGTGTTCACCAGTTTATTTATGCCATATCTCCACAATTGGATATAGCAAAAACCAAAGATGATTTACTGTATCGTTGGCCGGGCGATGATTATGTGGATTTTATCGGCATGGATTGCTATCAAGGCAACAATACAACAGCATTTATGACAAATTTGAGAAATCTTTCCCTTTTATCCCGCGAAAAGAAAAAACCCTGTGGTGTAACCGAAACGGGTATAGAAGGAATAAAAAATAGTGCAGGGGCTGTAAGTACCGATTTCTGGACAAGAACCATACTAGCACCATTTACCGGTCAACGGATAAGCATGGTTGTAATGTGGCGTAACAAATACGACCCAACACTAAGTGGAAGTCATTTCTATTCAGTTTTTGCAGGACATGCATCAGCACCCGATTTTGTTACCATGTACAAAAGTCCGTTAAGCTTATTTAGCAAGGATTTACCTAATATGTACCTGGTTGCAGACAGTGTTACTGTCAAATAACGGAACTCAATTGTAAATAATATTCAAATCAAATACATTTAAAATTTATTATTATGAAATCAATTATTCTAACACTTTATGTTGTGTTAATGTCTTTAAG
>CAIQOG010000245.1 GCA_903873355.1 uncultured Bacteroidales bacterium | reverse complement strand
TTGTCAACTGCTTCAGTATTTCCGGCGACTCTGTAAAATCTGCTGGCGGAAGGTTCGGCAGGTCATTAAAAGGGCTATTTCTGTTGTAACTCATTGATGTTAACATTTTTGCTGATTTTCGTCTTTTAACCTGAATTAGGATTAGGAGTTCAACATTATATTTAATTGATGACGAAAATATGATTTAATTTCGACATTAATATGTTTTTATGTTGAAATAATTGGCAACAAGCAGTATGTTAATTGACTACAATTTTATAGGCCTGGGATATTAGGGGGGAATAATTATTCAAACGAATCTATTAGAAGTATAAGATCATCAAACAAAAGGTTCGACATATGCCAGATATGCTCCACAAACATTGCACTTAAGGTATTAATAACTTTAAGTGCTTTTTTTATGATTGCTTGTTATATTATTTATTCAAAAAATATCAGTGAGCCCCTGACTCTTCCGATAACTATCGGAACAGGTGGTCCCTGGTTCGAACCCAGGTGGGCCCACTAGAGGGCCGGGCAACATCAATATCTATGATTTGTTGCCCGGTTTTTATTCTTTAAAACAATTGTCTGTATTAAGTTTCATAGAAATCAGCCTCATTTGAATATGGAGTTCGACTTTCTTATGACAGACTATCGTTCTTTGAAAAAAGTAGAACCATTTAAAGGTCTTTTAGTCATTTGATAGCAATTCCATCAACCTGTAATTGATATAATAGGTTGTTCTACCAATTTTTTGAGTAGTCACAATTTTGGCTTCAGTAAGTTTTTTTAACCACGAGGAGGCGGTTTGACGATGGGCAATTTTTTTCTTTTCCAACAACTCAATTTTTAGATATGGCATCGTAAACATCAGTTGCAATAGTTCATAGCTGAACGAAGAGCCGAGCGTTTGTTTCATTCGATTTTCATATTCATCTTTCAGTAACAGCATACTTCTTATTTTTTTAGTTGTAAGCTGTGCTGTTTCTATCAATGCGGTCAGCATATACATTACCCAGTCATGCCAGTTATTTTTTTCAGTTACTTCCCTTAATAATTGGTAGTATTCCCTTTTATACTTTACAATGTAGGAACTGAGATACAAAACGGGTTGAGATAATAATTCCTGCTGTACCAAGTATAATGCATTTACAATACGGCCAGTTCTACCATTACCATCTGCAAAAGGATGTATGGCCTCAAACTGGTAATGGATAAAGGCCATTTTTACCAATGGGTCTAAAGGCGAACTATCGGAGTCGTTAATAAATTGTTCCAATGCAGCTAGCTTTTCTCTTAATACCTCTTCACAGCAAGGTGGGGTATATATAACTTCCCCGTTGATTGCATTTTTCAGTGCTGTGCCTGAATTGTTCCTGATGCCTGATTCATTTTGTTTAATTGTTTGAACGATCTCAACCATCGTATTAGTCAGCAGCAAATTCTTTTGTGATTTCATTTTTTCCAATCCTACATATAAAGCCTCCCTGTAACTTAAAACTTCTTTCGCCGCATGACTAGTTGTTGCTTCTTCTGTAGCAGCTTTGTATAATTCATCCTGTGTGGTTACTATGTTTTCAATAGCTGAGCTGTTCTTACTTTCCTGAAGTACGATAGTATTGATCAATAATTTAGGATCGGGTAATGAGGTACATAAGCCATTTAATTCACCTAAATACCGGGCAGCTTTTGTCAACTGCTTCAGTATTTCCGGCGACTCTGTAAAATCTGCTGGCGGAAGGTTCGGCAGGTCATTAAAAGGGCTATTTCTGTTGTAACTCATTGATGTTAACATTTTTG
>CAIQOG010000244.1 GCA_903873355.1 uncultured Bacteroidales bacterium | reverse complement strand
CGTTGCAAAAAAGCATGGAAACTTTCTTGACCTGGTGCTGATGCAACTCGAGCTATAGAGGCGCAAACTCAGAAGTGAAATGTCGCAGAGCCGGTGGCTCTTTCACAATGCGATAAGTTGATTTCCAATCAAATTGACAAATCGTTGAGCGAAATGGTGGATTTGAAAAAATATATTAACATGGCCTGGACCGAAGCACAAAAACCACGTCAGGTAAATGAAGCAAATAATGTATGGCTACGTATCACTCCTAAGGATATTTATGTGTCTCCATTCTCAACCAATGCCAATAAACTAAACCTGGCACTGGCCATGTATGCTCAAATTGAAACATTTATGGGAGCACAACCAACAGCAAATCCTTTGGTTGCCTTACCGCCGTTTAAATATGTGAATCGCCCAGCCCAACAGTTTAATCTTAATATTGGTACCGATGTTACTTTTGATAAGATAGCTGAACTTGCAAAAAAACAATTAGCAGGTAGAACATTTGAACAGGCAGGTAAAAAAATCACAATCACAGATTTATCACTCTATGGAAGTGACGGTAAAGCTGTATTTATGGCTGACGTGACCGGTTCGCTTAAAGGACGTATTTATTTTACCGGAAAACTTGCTTATGATCCTCAAAAAATGGCTGTTGAGATAACCGAACCTGAGTTTGAAGTAAAAACTTCAGATGCATTGGTTAAAACTGCAGGTTGGTTGCTTCACGGAATGATTTTAAGTAAACTCGCACCATATCTTACCTATCCTATAAAAGATAATATTGAAAGCATGAAAGCTGAAGTAAACCAAATGATGGCTAATTATACAATAATGGATGGTGTCACACTTCAGGGAAAACTAAATACAGTAACAGTAAATGAACTGATTCTGGTTCCTGGAGCGGTTCGTGTTCAGACTAATGTAAAAGGAAATATTGGATTGAAGGTTCAGGAATTGAAGTTCTAATATCCACAAAACAACAAAGCCCTGCAATCCCTAAAAACTTGCAGGGCTTTATTTGTTTTACCAACAATTTTTCTTAATTTATGAACTTTCGGTCTTTAGAATCATTATAAATAAGTATCTTTGCAGCTAATTTAAAAAAAGGACTTTCAAGTGAAATTATCTGAACTTCAAACCGGTGAAAAGGCGTCCATAGTCAAAGTAATGGGACACGGTGGGTTTCGCAAGCGCATTGTTGAAATGGGCTTTGTGAAAGGGAAAGTTGTGAAAGCTATTCTCAATGCACCGCTTAATGATCCGATTAAATATAGTGTGATGGGCTATGAAGTTTCGTTACGACGAAGCGAAGCTGCACTTATTGAAGTAATAAGTGAAGAGGAAGCGCGCACATTAAAAGCTGCAACGATTGATCAGGCTGGGTTTATTGACGAAGAAGAAGTTCGCCGCATGGCCTTGAATCAGCGTAAACATATTTGTGTAGCTTTGGTTGGAAATCCGAATTGCGGTAAAACAACTTTGTTTAATTTTGCATCGGGGGGGCATGAGCATGTAGGGAATTACAGTGGTGTAACGGTTGAGTCAAAAGAAGG
>CAIQOG010000243.1 GCA_903873355.1 uncultured Bacteroidales bacterium | reverse complement strand
AGTGGCGTTCGCCCGGATTTACTGGAAAGAATTCGGACACATTAAACACAACGACATCGGCAAAACTCAGGCCTTCTTCTTCGTGCATTCTCACCAATTCTTCGTAAATACCGAGTGGAGAAAACCCGCCCGAAAGACCCAAAATACAGCGTTCGCCCTGTTTTTCCTTTTCACGGATAAGCGTGGCTACTTTCTGAGCTATAGAGCGTGCTCCTTCTGTTGTATCGGCATAAATGCTGGTTCGCAGTTTTTCGTAGCGTGTCTGACGCAGACTTTCTATCATATCTCCGGGACGAAAATACCTTTCAGGAGTACGTTCCAGCGTAATTCTTGAGCTTAAGTCGTATTGCATGGGAGTTAATTAATAATTAAAAATTCACAATTAATAATTCTTGGCAAGCCAAGCGGCATAGCCGAGCAGGAAACTGAATTTCTACAATCCTTCAATTTCTTTAAAATAACGGTAAGTACCGACTTTTAATTCTTCGGTTGCAGATTCATCACAAACAATAATCCCTTTCGGGTGAAGTTGAAGGGCTGAGATAGTCCACATGTGATTTACTGAACCTTCTACGGCTTGATACAATGCGCGTGCTTTATTATGACCATTGACCATTATCAGCACTTCTTTGGAGTCCATAACTGTGCCAACACCGACTGTCAGAGCATTTTTGGGTACAAGACTGGTATCATTTTCAAAAAAACGGGAATTGGCAATAATGGTGTCCTGAGTTAGTGTTTTGACACGAGTACGCGAATGTAAAGAAGAACCTGGTTCGTTGAATGCAATATGTCCATCGGCGCCAATACCGCCCAGGAATAAATGAATTCCACCGATTGCTTTAATTTTTTCTTCATATGCCTCACATTCTGTTTCCAGGTTGGGAGCGTTGCCATTGAGGATATTTACATTTTTCGGGCAAATATCAATGAGACTGAAGAAATTATCCCACATAAAGCTGTGGTAGCTTTGTAGATGTTCTTTGGGAAGGCCTACATATTCGTCCATATTGAAAGTCACCACATTTTTAAACGATACTTTTCCGTCTTTGTATAGTTCTATCAGTTTTTGGTAAGACCCCAGTGGTGTTGAGCCGGTAGGAAGACCCAGAACAAAAGGACGGTCGGCTGTAGGTGCAAAATTCCGGATTTCAGTCATCACATAGTTTGCTACCCACTCCGAAATGCCTGTACAGTCAGGCTGAATTATTAAGCGCATTGGTTGAGTTTTTTAGTTTTATATAATTAATTCCGACAATCAAACACAATCTTCTGCATGGCTTCAAAATGCTCTTCCTGGCTTTGTAGCAATTTGAATTGTGCCAGTGAGCGTTGCCAGTTATGATGCTCATGTTCAATTTTATAATAAGTATCATCGTTCAGATAGTCACCAAAGAAACGCACTGTTTGCATGTAGCTCAATAACTTAGCTCCAAAAGCCAGATTTCCAAGTTCTGCCGGAGTAAGAAATGTAGCTTTTTTCAGATAACCACGTGTATATGCTTCAAAAATAGCAAGGTTCACTCCGATATTGTCTAAATTTTCATCATCTTCCGCACCGGTATTAGCCGCCGAGCGCATAAAATCTCCAAAATCGGAGAGCACAAAACCCGGCATTACTGTATCCAGATCGACAATGCAAACCGGTTCATCGTTAGTATCAAATAGCATGTTATTTACCTTTGTATCGCAATGATTGATGCGTTTAGGCAATTTCCCTTCGCGGAAGAGGCGTTCAGGCATACACATTTCTTCTGCTCGGCTTTCAATTTCATCTACAAGCCACTGAGTTTTTGTCAATCGGCCTGCTGCATTAGCTTTTACGGCATCTCTGAACTGTTCCAACCGAAATTCTATATTATGAAAATTGGGTATGGTTTCAATCAGTTCGTCGTGGGCAATATCGGAAAGCATAAACTGGAAGTTTCCGAAAGCTTCTCCTGCTTTATAAGAAAGTTCTGGAGTTATGACATCGTAACTGTGAGTTCCCTGAATATTGACATAAACCCGCCAAAACGAACCTTCAGCATCCTGATAAAATAATTTTCCATCGTTGGCAGGTACCAATTGCAGTACTTTTTGTCCAATATTTGTTTCTCCGGCTTCCTTTAGTTTTTCGCGTAAGTGATTTGTTACAAGTTGTATGTTTTTCTGCAAACCTTCCACGTTTTTGAAAATGTGGTGGTTTATCTTTTGCAGAAAATAGGATTCTCCACCAGGATTTTTACTTTCAACTATAAATGAATCGTTGATGTGACCAATTTTTAAGGGACGAATTTCACCCACTTCATTGCGTATGGCAAAGTGTTGAATCAGGTTAATCATACTTCAGTATTTTTGTGAATTTAAAGTGAATTATTTGCAAATATAGCTTATATTTATATCGTACGAAGATCAAAAAATGCTCTGATTGAAAGTATGTACAAAGTTATACCCATTTTGGACAATAGTGGCACCAGATTATTTTCCGGTAAAAAACCCTCACAGAGTAAAATGAATCTTACTCCTGAGGGTTAAATATATTTAGTGGAACTGCAGCTTAATGTTTTTCCAGATTTCTTTTTTTTGCAAGAGCTTCCAGAAAATAATAATCAGCATAATTAAGTGGTACATCAATTTCATTTCCATGTGGAATACTTCCAACAGAATGCATTAACAAGAAGTTGCTATTTGTGCCAACTATGGCAAGATAAGCAGGTCCTGAAAGACTTTCCATTATTTTATCAGCTGTTTTTTTGTATTCGGGTTTGCCTAAAGTGGATAATTCATACAGAGCAGAAGCCATTACAGCCGCAGCAGAAGCGTCACGGGGCTCATTTGGAATATTGGGAGCATTGAAATCCCAATAGGGTACTAGATCGTCGGGCATATTTTTATTGCTGAAAATATAGTTATAAATTCTGCTCACAAAATCTAAGTACTTTTTATCCTTCGTTTCGCGATAGCAAACTGTATAACCATACAACGCCCATGCCTGGCCCCTGGCCCATGCGGATTCATCTGAATACCCCTGTGCTGTACATTTACTACGAACTCCACCTTTAACTTTATCATAATCAACCACATGATAACAACTATAATCTTTTCTGAAATGGTTTACCATGGTTTGATCTGCATGGCTTATTGCAATTTTTTTGAATGATGCATCACCCGATAAATCAGATGCTTTAAATAAAAGTTCGAGATTCATCATGTTATCAATAATTACAGGGCACATCCAAGCTCTTTTTGCCTGCCATCCACGGTTTTCATCCCAGGATTGTATAACTCCGGCTGCAGGTCTGAAACGGGTTGATAAAGATTTGGCTGCTTCAATAATAACTGCTTTATAGGCTGGGTTCTTTGTGATACGATAAGCATTACCATAACTACATCCAATTATAAAACCGATGTCGTGGTGGCAAGTCATATATTTAATCGAATCAAGTCTAAGCGTGTACTTCACTGCATATTTTTTCCACTTTTCCGCTCCGGTTAGATCATACATGTGCCACATTGTACCGGGAAAGAAACCACTTGTCCAGTCATCACTCGGAATGTACTGAATTTTATTATCATTAACTGTACGTGGATTCAGAAACGTACTGGACTGTTCAATAATATCAACCTGTCGTCCAATTTGTTGAACCGCCAGATTAATATCTTTGGTTATCATTTTTTTATTATTACTCATCAGAAATGAATTATTTCCAAACATGAGCAATAAAGAACCTGCTAAATACAACACTAAATTTTTCATCTGATTAAATATATTATTTGCCTAAGAAAACTGTAACCAGATTACAAAATAAAATCACTACTTTGTATTTAAAACAATTAGTTTTATTCTGCTTTACAATTTTTTCCTGAATTCTGAGATACAATATTTGGTTCAACTAAATCAATTTTCTTTTATCAGTCTATAACCTTAATTATAAAATTAACCTCTTTGTACTGACCATTGTCCATGTAATTTGCACTAGTTGCCGAAAAGGTGGCATAATAAACACCTTTTGTCATATAGGTATAGCTGTAAGCTTTTACATCCACCGACAGGTTTTTTACTAATGCTCCTGTACTTGGAGTACTCACAGGATTAATGATAGTGGGTGTACTTATGAGATAATCTTCATTCAACGAACTTCTTGACAAGGATGAGTTAATGAATATATTCACCGGATTACTTTTCGACCAAACACCCGCACCCGCAACAGCATAAGCAATAGCAGGATTTAAAATATCAAATTGTTTGAAAGTGAGTCCAGAAGCCAAAATCTCCACAGGAGTTTTCCCTTTCTGGTAGCGCACAAATTTCAGGTTGGCAATGGTCCATTTGGGCTGAACAGTGTCATTTAGAGCTGTTTTATACCTGAATTTCAGGCATACATTTTTACTCAACATGTTCATTGCGTTCACTTTGACCGATTTCTTTAAACCGTTTGTTGCCGGAAAACCACATTGCGCTGTCAGGTCGGTCCAGCTATAATCTTTCATATTGAGTATATTGGCAGAATCTTTCGAAAAAGCGGGTGTAGAAGCTATACCGAATAAGCCAGGAAAATTGTCTGAAACAGCAAGTGAGAGCGTGTTGGCTATATGTACACTATCAATACCCACGGGAGTAAGATCGAATTTCAGAAAGCAGGAATCAAACTGGCTAACCGGAATAACAGAGGTATTGTAGTAAAAATACTCATATCCGGGCTCTCCGCTAAAATAAGATATAAACTGGGCATTACCACTAAATTTAAAACTTAAGGGCATCCCTTTTTTGACAAAGACAGTATCTTTAATGATGGTATCTGCTGTAGCTGTATCTACTGTTGCTTCAAAAAGCATTTTTTCAGTAAGTGCATTGTCGCAGGAGCTAAAAAGCAGTGCAAAAAGCGACAGATATAGTATAAAATTGAATGTTTTCATTTCTTTTATTTTGTATTTCCAGGTATTAATAAATTAATCAGATAAATAAGGATATAAGCCGTTTACCATCCCGGATTATTGTAATATATCAGTTTATTTACACTAAGTTCATAAGCCGGAATAGGAAGATAATAATAGCTTGCCGGTATTTTAAAATAAGTCGGCGCATAACTCATATTGGCAGGCCAGCGTGGGTTTCCGGTTAAAAGAGTGGCAACTGCATTCATTGTTTCGGGATAAGCACCCCATCGGATTAAATCAAACCTTCGGGTAGCTTCGTAACAAAGTTCCATGGCCCGTTCCTTTTTAATTGCATCCCTGAATTGGGATGTTGTAAGACCCGATAAAGAACTTATTTTTGCCCGGGTTCGCACAGCATTGATACATTCGTAAGCAAGAGTTGTCGGAGCAGCATTAATTTCATTTTCAGCTTCGGCTATCATCAACAATACATCGGAATACCGAAGGAGCGGAAAGTTAATCGGTGTATAATTCTTATCCTTCGGCAATATCTGTTCATATTCCCTACGGTATTTTGCAATACAGCGTGCCGTATTCAACGTATCTGTTGCAGTGCCTGCAGTGTAAATAAAGCCGTTTGCGTCGGTATCGGGCAAGGTTTTTCCAGCCAGACTGGCAGGTGTTTTTCCATAATAGTATTTGCGTCCAGTTACTTTTGTGGTTGCTGCAGTACCGGTCGTAGTGTATGTAAACGGAGCTATGTTCCAGTTTCCACGCGCCGAATCAGCTTCCGATTTATACATATCAAAAAGTTTTAGCGTACAATAAATGTAGTTGTATCCCATACCCGGATTAGCCAGTCCACCTTTATCTGCATCCGCAGCTCCTACTGATTTTAAGTCCGGACCTCCAAAACCAATGGTATTACCTATTCGGCCAGTGGCAACTACCGAAGTGGTTCTGTTTCCTGCAAATTCCACTTCCCATATACTCTCCTTCACACCCGTGCTGTTGTATTTATCTGTACACAAATCAATAAAAACCTGACTGTAAGGACTTACCAAACCATGTATAGCTGTTGTTTTTACATTTAAAGCCCAGTCTCTGGCATGTGTGAAATAAGCATTTACCGAATCGGCACTATTTGTTAGCGGATTACCAACCGCAGCATCGCGATAATTTTCTCCGGCACGGAAAAGATATACACGTGCTAAAATTCCCTTAACTGTCGATTGACTAATATGACCAGGACTTACGCTCGAGGCCAAAGGCACGAACGGTTCGGCAGCTATCATTTCGGAAGTAATAAAATCATAAATCTGTTGTTTTGGTGTACGGGCAAGCGACAGATTGTTAATGTCCTTGGGTGTGTGAATTCTCAGTGGCACATCTCCAAAGTTCTGAACCAGCGTAAAATAATAAAAGGCTCTCAGGAATCGGGCTTCAGAGCGGTATTGTTCACGTGCAAGCGAATCGGAAGAAGCCGGCATAGCTCTATCTATATTTTCAAGTAACATATTAGCCCTGTTAATACCATCATACAAGGTACGCCAAAGGCTAAGCAGAGTTGGGTCAGAAATATTTGTTGAGCCACAAATTACTGATGATACAGGGGCAACGCGTTGATAATAACCTAAATCCTCTGCAGTAATTTTCCCAGCATAAGAATCTCCGTAGAAACTTGCATCCTGCAGAGGTGCATATACAGAGATAAGAAATGATTGCACCTGCGCTTTGTTCTGGAAATAAGTTTCAGGTGTAATAGCCATTGGAGTTGTATTCAGGAAATCACTGCACGAACTCAGGCTTAATACGAATTGTAATGACAGAACTATCTTAAATATGTTCAATTGTCGTTTCAACGGAAGGGGAGTTTGAAAGCCCCCGAAGTTTAATCTATTGGTTATCATAAAATTATGAATTATAAACTATGAATTATAAATTATTAAAAACTAATACTTACACCACCATTAAAAGATAATGCACGTGGATAGGCAGAAAAATCAAAGCCGGGAGTCAATGCTGAATTACGAACCGAAACCTCGGGGTCATACCCACCGGTATAGGATGTTAGCACCCATATATCATTTGCATTTACAAAAAAGCGTACTTTATTCAATTTCAGACTCTTCACTATTTTAGAATCAAGATTGTAACCTAGTGTTATATTCTTTAATCTCAGGAATGATCCATCCTGTATAGCCCTGGTTGAAAACACATTTAAGGATGCTTTGAAATAGGTAATTTTATTTGTTCCTGCAGCCGGATTTGGCACATAGTTAACTGGGATATCACTGTTCGGGTTGTCGGGCGACCAGTGGTTCTCCCAGCTTGTGAACAAGTTTGTAAATGTACCTCCGGTATATGTCTGATATTTTAACAAGTTAGCACTCAAAATATCATTACCGTACGACCATTGGAAAAACACACTTAAATCAAATCCTTTATACGTGAAATCATTAATAAAACCTCCGATATGTGTGGGTGTTCCCTTTCCAATCACAGTCTGGTCGTTAGAATCAATTTTTCCATCGCCGTTCAGGTCACGGTATTTTGGGAAACCGGGTTGTGTAGCAGATTCTCCGGTGAAGGTTGGGACGCCAGGTTTAATGGTATAGGTATTGGCTACGGCATCATAATTAAAATCATTGTATTTATAGGTTCCCTGATAAATGTAACCATACATCATTCCTAATGGATATCCTATTTGGGTGTAATAGTTTGGCATACTGTTAAAGCCCTGATCAAAAGCGGCATTTGTGGTCAGGGTAGTTTGATTTTCGGTTAGTGCCACAACTTTATTCTGATTGAAAGAAATATTGAAGTTGGTGGACCAGGTGAAATCCTTAGTCTTTATATTCCATGTTTTCAGCGTGATTTCAAGTCCCTGATTCTCCGTTTTTCCAATATTTTTGTAACCGTTTGGATAACCCGAACTATAGGGTAAATTAGCATTGAGCAATAAATCATCCGTACTTTTTTTGTAGACATCCAGAGTCAGGAAAATCCGTTGATTTAACAAAGAAATATCGGTACCGGCATTCCATTGGGAGGTTGATTCCCAACGCAAACCAATATTGGATAATGTACTGGGTACAAGTCCTACTGAAGTTAAAGAATTATCAAAAGGATAGACCCCTGTATTGGAACCACTGGATAATTTCACCAACCTGGCATAGGTATCATAATCACCCACACGGTTATTTCCAGTAACCCCCCAACTGATGCGTAGTTTACCTGAGCTTACAATATCAGAGATTGGTTTCATAAAGTTTTCCTCGGTAAAATTCCAGGCAAGTGAGCCGGAAGGAAAATATCCAAACTGATTATCTCCTTTAAAACGGGAAGAACCATCGGCACGGAACGAAGCTGTGGCATAATACCTGTTCTTATAATTATAATTCAAACGACCTAAGTACGACATCATCGTCCAGCGCGAAACGTTTGAAGTCATTAGAAACGGAGTCCCTGCGCCCATTCCGGCCATGCCAAGCACTTCATATTCTGAAGGGATTTGAATGGTTTGGGTGGAATAAGCCTTAATATCCGATGCCTGCATGGTAAAACCCAGTAAGGCATTAAAATTGTGTGTTTTGTCAATCGATTTAGTATAGGTCAGGGTGTTTTCGTTCAGCCAGGTTTGACGGGATGAAGTGGTTTCGGTCGCATTCACACGGTTTGCATTGGTAATATTTCCGAAGCGGGTATTTGAATTATTAAAAGCCTCGTCTAATAAATCTTCATTGCTAAAACCCATAGATGCTTTTAAAATCAAGCCTTTAGTGAACTCATATTGCAGGTAAGCGTTGGTTTGTAATACATTTCGGGTAGTCTTTCGATATTCGTTATTCAGGTTTATAACAGGGTTTACCCGATAATCGGATATCACTGTTTCGTCAAAAATATCATTCAAATAACTATCCATAGATTGAGTAGGATATATGGCGGGACGAAAACCCCAAACATTGGAGAAGAGGTTATTGGCACTTGCCCACGAATTTTCGGAAGGCCTGGAACCAAATTGTGTTGCCCGGGAATAATTGGCATTAAGGTAAATGGTAAGGTCTTTCTTTTTAATCGTATTGGACACTTTACCTTGTATACGATTGTAAGTTGTGTTTATAATGACACCATCCTGATTGAAATACGAAAGCGAAGCAGTATAACGGGAATCTTCTTTACCTCCGCTTATCATAAGGGAGTGATTTTGAACCGGTGCATCCCTGAAAATCAAATCCTGCCAGTTGATGGTGGGTACATTTCTGTAATCTTCAAGGGTCCATTTTTTGCCGTTCGTATCGGTAGCATAGTATCCGGCATTCATCACTGTGGCGTAGGAAACGTCATCCTGCATTTTCACAAAGTTATAGGCATCCAGTACAGGCATTTGTTTGGTGACACGTTGCATACCGAATGAACCATCGTAGGTAATTACCGGAGCACCTATCTGACCCTTTTTGGTGGTAATCATAACCACACCGTTGGCACCACGGGCACCATAAATGGCAGTTGCAGATGCATCCTTCAATACTTCCATCGATTCTATATCCCTGGGGTTAAGAGTGGAAGCTGAACCATCTTCCATGGGGAAACCATCAATAACATACAATGGTGCATTGGATCCGGTTATAGAATTGGTACCACGTACCACAATGTTCATATCAGCGCCGGGTGTACCTTCACTGGAGCTAACCTGAACACCGGCTATACGACCAGATAAGGCCTGATCAACATTAGACACATTCATCTTTAGCATATTGTCCAAATCAGCTTTCCCCACAGAACCGGTCAAATCACGTTTTTTAATTTCCTGATAGCCCATTACCACTACTTCATCCAAATCTTTATTGGCAGATTTCATACTAATATTGAACATGCGTTGAGTTCCAACTTTAACTTCCTGGGGTTCAAACCCGATATAGCTTACAATGAGTACTGTTGTGGAAGATGGCACGGATAGTCCAAACTTTCCATTAACATCCGTGACAGTTCCTTTGTTAAGGCCTTTGATTTTTATATTTGCACCGATTATAGCTTCACCGTTCGATTCGGTTACCGTACCCTGTATCATCAGCTGAGCCGGCAGGAAAACGGAGATAGAAAGAAGACTGAATAACAGTATGATGTTCTTAAACCTCATGATATTTTAATAAATGATGAATAATTAGGAAATTGAATCAATCAATACAGAAGAATTCTGTATTTTAAAATGTTGTGATGAGAAGAAATAATAACAGCATTCGTTTATTCTACCGGTATAATCATATATACCGGCAGAAATAAACAATAGCCAGATATTAACTAAAGAACCACTTTCTGAATCAAATCGCCTTTTGAGGAAGTAAGACGAACAATGTAAACTCCGGATGGTAACTGTATTTGTTCACCTTCGGCAATCAGCCCGTTCTTAAACAATTTCCCACTCATGGAAATAACCCGTACAACACCTGTATATTTTGATACAAGGGCATTTTTCATTGTTGTAAACCCGATAACATCCTGATGTGGAGCAATTACAGCTGTAGGAGGAACTCCACCATATTCGTAGCAACCCATATCATAGCCAGTGCCAACAGGACGGGCACAACCCAAAATATCGGTAGTGATTTTTTTGTTTCCAATAGAGTCTGTCAAATTAAGACCGGTATCAACAGCCGGAGAAAATTGAGAAAGGCTATAATCACCGGCTGCATAATTATTGAATGAAGCATCAGTAATGTCGGTTATACAGTTAGTCCCACCTGCAGGTACTGTTGTTTCAAAACCACAATAGTTAAACAATGGTATTTGAGCAGAGTAGGTGCCAATTTTATTGAACAAGCAGTTTGTGAATGAATATTTTGGTGTCAAAGCTAATAATTGTATATTAGCCGGAGCTGCTGCACTGCTTAAGTTATTAGCAAACGTACAGTTATTAAACGAACTGGAAACCAGGCCTGCATAAAAATGAATGACAGTAGTTCCGGTATTTCCTGCAAACAAACAGTTGTTGGCAGTTAAGCTGGATTTACAATAAATGGCAGAACCTGAGTTTGGGCTGGTATTGCCAATAAATTTAGAATTCGTAATCAGGCATGAACTGGAACTTGCTATTAATAAACCTCCATTCGAAGCAGCGCTTGAAGAATTACCTGTGAAGGTACATTTATCAATAATATAATTACAGGTTTGGATGTGTAAACCACCACCACCTGTAGCTGAATTTCCTCCCGCTGCATTCGACACATTTGAACTAAAAGTACAACCAATCACTTTATAAATGTTGGTGGCTGTATTTTGATTTAAATAGGCTCCACCGCCGCTGCCAGCAGCTATATTGCCTGTAATTGTACAATTTTCGATGGTAATGGGTGCTGCATTGACTGCAGTAATATAAGAACCTATGCCGCCACCATTGGCATTGGTAGCACCATTGGCAGTATTGTTGGATATACTGCAATTTAAAATTTTTACACCGCTGGTTTTACTGTAAAGATACAATCCACCTGAACCACCATTTGAATTGTATTCAATTTTACATCCCGTCACTACACAGGTATCACCATAAACACTTACACCTCCTGCGGAAGTACCTGTTGAGGTACCAGTATTGTGATGTATATACGAATCTTTTAATGTTCCTTTGGATAATAGCGTGACTCCGGCACTTGCTCCTGTGGCTACTGTACCGGTAGCTTTACTAAGTGTAACAATACAATTTTGCATAACCGTTTTTGCACCCTGTATTTTTGCCCCGCCACCCGAGCTGTTACGGTTGCTGTTGGCGCAATTCTGGAAGGTAATCCCGTCAATAACCGAGGTGAGTGTAGCACTGCTTGTACTCATAATACCAATATAAGCACCCGCACCATCAATAATAGTAGGGTTGGCATAATCCCAGGGCAAGGCTGATGCTTTGGCACGATCGGTTACTCCAAATTCAGTACCTGCAAACCCACCATACATACTTACTCCAGCAGTTAAGCTATCGCGTCCGTTAATGGTATAAGTACCTTTGGCAAGCCATATTTGGTCACCAGATGTAAATGCATGACCTGAAAATACTGGTGTGGCTAGTCTTTTATCATTTAGCCATTCGTTTAAAGTAACTGCTGCGCCAGCTGTACCCACAACTTGCAGATTGATAATAGTGTCGCCCACGCCTGGAGCTCGCCAGGTGGCTTCACCTGATGTTCCCAATTCTACCAAATAAGTTTTGGCAGCAAAAGCCGAAATGCTGCACATAAAGGTGATGCTGAGCATCAAAGTAATTAGTTTTTTCATGATAATAGATTATTTATTTGT
>CAIQOG010000242.1 GCA_903873355.1 uncultured Bacteroidales bacterium | reverse complement strand
GCTTGTATGCTGATGCAACTGAATTAATAAAAATGATTACAGCCAGTATTGTAACCGCAAAAAAGTCAATTAAAGAGAATAAAAAGAAAGATAAAGGTGAAGTATGATAAACGATTATTGATATTAATCACTAATCACTAATCACTAATCGTTAATATGACCTATTCCGAAACAATACAATATCTTTACGACCGTCTTCCAGTATTTCATCAGGTGGGAAGTGCAGCTTATAAACCCGGACTGGATAATACCATTCGGCTGATGAATGTATTGGATAATCCTCACAAGCGGTTCAAAAGCATACATATTGCCGGAACGAACGGTAAAGGCTCGGTTTCGCACATGCTGGCTGCAGTTTTGCAAAGTGCCGGTTACAAGGTTGGATTATATACGTCACCACATTTGGTTGATTTTGGTGAGCGAATTCGTATAAATGGCAAAATAATTGAGCAACAGTATGTTGTGGACTTTGTTGAGCGCAATAAAGCCTGTTTAGAAGAAATACAACCTTCGTTTTTCGAAGCTACTATGGCAATGGCATTTGCTTATTTTGCTGATTGTGAGGTTGATGTGGCAGTAATTGAAGTGGGATTAGGCGGACGGTTGGATAGTACCAACATTATTCATCCTGAATTGTCGGTTATAACCAATATCAGTTTTGATCATGTTGGCTTTCTGGGCAATACATTGGAAAAAATTGCGTTTGAGAAAGCAGGTATTATTAAACCAAATACGCCGGTGGTAATTGGCGAAACAACTCCGGAAACAAAACCGGTTTTTGATGCTAAAGCAAAAGAAGAAAATACTACTATTTATTATGCAGAAGAGCAATTGAAAGTAGAATTTAAAGAATATCTGCAACATAAAATGATTGTTGAAACCTCTGATAATAAAACCGTTATTGTAGGATTTTCGGGGAATTATCAGTTGAAAAACATTGCTACAACCCTTACAGCTATATATCAGTTGAATAAGCTGGGGTTCAAGATTTCAGATACCGATTTACAAACCGGACTCGAAAATGTTTGTGAAATAACCGGATTAGAGGGTAGATGGCAGACGGTTCAGGAAAATCCAACCATAATTGCAGATACAGGGCATAATGTTGCCGGGATTCAGTACGTAGCAGAACAATTAAAGGCGCAAACCTTCAAAACTCTGCGTATTGTTATTGGTATGGTAAACGATAAGGACATTACAGAAGTTCTCAAATTATTACCAAAAGAAGCAGTATATTATTTCACTCAGGCCCGAATTGAACGGGCTTTACCCGCTGAAATCTTGCAGAAACAAGCTGAAAGCATTGGTTTAAAAGGAAAGATGTATCTGTCAGTAGAACAGGCGATAAAATCGGCAATTGCTGATTCTGAAACTGCTGATTTAATCTTTATCGGAGGGAGCAACTTTATAGTGGGAGAAGCATTGAATCATTTAAGAAACAAATAAAGATAATTATATGAAACTCAACATTTCAAAAATGGAAATCAGGTATCTGGTAAAGACTATTCTTAGCTTTACATTTATTAATTATGCGGCAAATATGATTGGATTGTGGATTGCTAAAATGCTGAATGAAGCAGTTTATGAATATCCCGAAAATGTATTAAATGAGTTTGCTTTACCGATTCTGGTTCAGTCGCTTATGTTCGGAATCTGCTTTACTCTTGCATTCTACTTATTGAAAAAGAAGAACTTAGCTCAATATGCGTTTGCTGCATTTCAGTTTGTGGTATTTCATTTCATTTTCTTTCTGAATATGAGAATAAGTCACGGACTGCATTTCATTTCCAGTTTCAGCAATTTTGGACTGAAATATCTGACCTATTGTGGTCAATACCTAACAGATATACTGTACCTTTATTTTCCGGTTACGGGTAATTTTGAAAATGGAGTATTTGCACCCGATAAAATAGGAACATTCTATATTCACTGGATATTAGTGAATATTTTATATTATGCAGCTATTGGCTGGCTGGCAGTGATTACAACTAAGTACTTTTTAGGAGAATCAGCTCCTACAAAAAAGGTTGAACTTTAATGTTCAACCTTTTTCAAATACTTTTATGTCCTTTTAAGCTGACTTTACCTTGTAGGCAGCGCTCGATTTCCCCTTTACGATATTGGTAAGTTTAGATTTCAGCAACTGGCGCCGGATAGGAGAGACTCTGTCGGTGAATAAATGTCCCTCCAAATGATCGAATTCGTGTTGAATAACACGTGCAATAAAGCCTTCAAATTCTTCAATATGTTCTACAAACTGCTCATCAAGATATTCTATTTTGATTTTTTCGGCACGTAAAACTGTTTCATGAATGCCCGGAATGCTCAGACAGCCTTCTTCGCCGGCAATTACACCCAAACTTCGCTCAACAATCTGAGGATTTATCATAACGGCTTTAAATGCTCCCATTTCAGGATTGTCTTCCTTATACGGTGATAAATCTATAACCAACACGCGAATAGCTAAACCAACCTGAGGTGCTGCCAGTCCTACACCTTCTGCATGATACATGGTGTCAAACATATTGCCAATCAGCGTATTCAGATTCGGATAATCAGCTTTAACCGGGTCTGCAACTTTGCGAAGTACCGCATTGCCGTATGTATAAATTGGTAAAATCATTTTATAAATGGTAAATTGTTAATTATCAATGATACTAAAGGTTCATTATTTAACCATTTATCATCAACCATTAATCATTATTTTATTGTCTCTAAATAGCTTTGCAATATAATAGTTGCCGAAATCTTATCAACCAGTTCTTTATTTTGTCTGTCTTTTTTCTTCAAACCGGCTTCGAGCATGGTTTTATGGGCTAAGACTGATGTAAAACGTTCGTCTACATAAATTAGTTCAATTTCCGGAAAACGACGCTGTAAACCCACTACAAAAGGTCGGATATACTGCATAGATTCCGATTCCTGACCATCCATTTGTTTTGGCAAACCGATTACAAATTTCTCCACAGGCTCACGGGCAATATATTTTGCCAGGTAGTCAAGCACTTCGTGCGACAAAACAGTATCCAGTCCGTTGGCCGAAATTTGTAGAGGATCGGTAACTGCCAGTCCTACACGCTTTTGCCCATAATCAATTGCCAGAATTCGTCCCATAGTTTTTGTAATTCGGAGGACAAAGGTACAAAAAACCATTAGTTCTTTAAAATAATGTCATTTTTGATTGATTTGTGGACTAAATTGTCAGAATATTAGTTTAATATTGTAGAAAATTTATCCTTATGAGACGATTAATATTAATGGTACTGACTTTAGTACTTTTTTGTGGGCTGTTTGCCGAAAGTACGGTAAGAAATTATGTATTTGCTGTCCGTGACACCTGTAACCTGAGTATGGACGTGTATACACCGGTAAATGTACATTCCAATACAGCATGTCTGGTGTATGTTTTTGGAGGTGGATTCAAAATAGGTTCACGCACACACAACGAGAAATTTTTTCACGCCATAGCCGACAGTGGTTATGTGG
>CAIQOG010000241.1 GCA_903873355.1 uncultured Bacteroidales bacterium | reverse complement strand
TGGCTGATATTCTGAATTATGAAGTTGTGCTTATTACAACCGATCAAAAAGGTGGTAAGTCATTCTATCCATTTTCTGAAAGTATCCGGCATATTGATTTAAATATCAATTATGTTGATATTGCAAAAACACCTGGATTTTTCCACATGTATTTACTTTACCGAAAAGCATTAATTAAACACCAAAAGGCTCTTACAGCGATTTTAATGCAGGAGAAAGCTGATATTGTGGTTTCATTATCGAGGGATGAAAAAGAATTTCTGTATAAGATAAATGATGGTAGCAAAAAAGTCCTGGAATCGCATCGCTGCCTCAAGCCACGCGCACCGATCGAAATTCGCAGGACAAAATCCATTCTTCAAAAAGCCAAGATTGTTTACCGGCTCTTTCATGAAACCCGACTACCGAAGTTTTATGATAAGTTTGTTGTTCTAACTGAAGAAGATAAGACTTTCTGGAGTGAAAAGAATAATGTGGTGGTTATTCCAAACCCATTGCCTTTTGAAACTTCAGAAAGCCCTGATTTGACTGCAAAAACTGTACTTTGTGTGGGGAGAATTTCAACAGACAAAGGAATTGACCGACTGTTGAATATATGGGCTAAAGTAAGTTCTGAATTTCCTGATTGGAAACTACGTCTAATTGGAGATGTTATTGATAAAGAGCTGCTTAAGCAAATAAATGACTTGAGAATTGATGAGAGTGTTGAAATTAAAAAAGCTACAAGAAATATTTTAGAAGAATACCTCGACAGTTCGGTTTATGTAATGACTTCCCGTTTCGAAGGACTTCCCATGGTTTTGCTCGAAGCAATTTCTGTAGGATTACCTATTGTTTCATATACCTTTAAATGTGGTCCGCGCGATGTTATAAACGATGGTGTTGATGGGTTTTTAGTTGAAGAGGATGATAAGAAAACTTTTGTTGAGAAGTTGAAATTACTTATGTCTGATGAAAAATTGAGAACAGAAATGAGTAAGCAGGCAAAAATAAATAGCAAACGGTTTTCGGAGGAAGTGGTGATGAACAAATGGAATAACCTGTTTAATGAGTTGAAAAACAGGTAATTATTTCAGCACTTCTTCGTAAATTGCCTTTATTTTTTCACCAATAATCAACGTGCTAAATTCATTTTTTACTTTCTCAGCTATTTCTTCATTTTTAAAAGATAAAGAAGTTGCTTTTTCAATTCCCTCAACCCAATTCTCAATGGTATTTTCACACAAAACGCCATTAAATTCATTAATCAGTTCAGGCAAAGCACCAACATTAGAACAAATAACCGGTGTTCCGGTCATTAAAGCTTCAACTATTACAACCCCAAAAGTCTCAATGTTACTTGCATGTACAAAGAAATCAGATTCCTGAAGGATTTTTGCTATCTTTTCTTTTGAGAGATAACCTGTTAGTACAGTTGTATAGGACTGTTTTTCACAAAGTTGTTTTAATTCCACCCAACGATTGCCACCACCAATCATTGTAAGTGTGACTTTTTTATCTGTTTTTTGCTGGATTTGAGCCAAAGCTTCAATAAAAAGTTCAGGGATTTTATCAGGGATTTTTTTTGTTGCCCATGTTGCTACAGCACAGAATTTCAGTTCATCCGAATTATTTTTCTTTGTTTTGTAAGTAAATGGTTCAGTATTAATTACATTTGCTACAACACGAAATTTATCCGATTTAAAAAATGGCAATAATTCGTTTAAATTGTTTTTGAGAAATTCTGAAACAGGTAAAATTCGAGCTGCACGTTTGTATGATTTCTTTGTTAATCCCGATAAATAGGGCTTTTGAAGAATTCCTGCAACCTTACTCCAATGTTCTGTAATAATTAGAGGCTTATGAATTTTTTTTGCAATAAAATCACCCATCATACCGGCCGGAAAAACAACATTGGAATGTACAATATCAGGGGTGAATGTTGTAGAAATAAGTTTTTTATAATATTTATAGCTAATGAACCTTAACAACGGAATAAAATGATAAATCAAATCACGGTAACGAGAGGAAATATTAATCTGAACTGTTTGAATGCCCGACTCATCCTTAAAATCATGTGCTTCCACTTGTAATATTGAAGTTGATCGCTCAACAAGTACAGCCAAAACAACAATTTCAACCTGTGCTGAATGTATAGCTTTGGCATGCTCTTTTATGAAAACCCCAAAACCGGGATTTTCTTTCGTTGGATACCAGGAAGTTACAAAAAGAACTTTCATTTTATAAAATTAATAATCAGACTGAAAAGCACAAAATGTCCTTCTTTATTTCAAGTTTATAATCAGGATTCTTATTCTGAATAAAATCAGTTACTTGCTTGATTGTTGGATAATCACCCTCACCAACAAAACATCTTGCATCATCAATCAATAAAACATGATTTAGTTTTTTCCCTGCAAATATGGCCTCTAACTCTTCAAAAACAGGACAATCTTTATCACCTTTAGCAGTCATTCCTGCTGAATAATGACCATCCAACCAAAAAATAGCTGGTTCAATTAACTGATTTACGATCTGAGATAACATTTTTCCACTATCACCCTGAAGTATTTCAACATTGCTGTCTTTCTTAAATCGTTTTTTTGCTTTATTATAAAGCATTACGCTTAATTCAATAGAATAGATCTTTTTGAAAAATTAGA
>CAIQOG010000240.1 GCA_903873355.1 uncultured Bacteroidales bacterium | reverse complement strand
CTTCAATCCAGGCATCAATTTTCCCTTTTGTACCGTTAAAAGCTATGCGGTAACCTTCATACGGTGCATAGGTTACGCATGAATATGAAACCTGAACGCCGTTGGCATATTTAATGGAAGCACCCATTTTGTCGAAAATATCAATATCTTCCTTGAACACACAACCATCGCGCAGGTAGCCATCGTGCTGTTCGTTGTCGGTGTAAAGCATTTTATAATAAGCATTCTTATTTACATCCCAATAGAAATCACAGGAAGTTTTGTGGTCGCAGGTGCGACAGTTCGCGCCTCGTTGTTTGCCGTTTTTACCGTAAAAATCGAGTTTTCCGTAAGCCATTACCTCTTCGGGTTCAGAATCAATCCACCAGTTCAGCAAATCAAAATGATGCGAAGCTTTGTGTACCCACAAGGAACCACTAAACTCGCGTTTCCTGTGCCAGCGACGGAAATAGTCAGCACCGTGACTTGTATCGAGATACCAGTGAAAATCCACAGAGGTTATTTCACCGATTTCACCTTTTTGAATCAGTTCCCATATTTTGGCGCGATGTGGCGAGTAGCGGTAATTAAATGTTACAGTGAGTTTTTTCCCGGTTCGTTTTTGAGCATCCAATATAGCCTGACATTTCACTTCGTCAGTAGTCATTGGTTTTTCGGAAATCACATCGCAACCCAGCTCCATCCCTCGTATAATGTATGTATCATGCAAATAGTCGTTCACTGTAACAATCAACACATCGGGTTTCGTTTCCTTCATCATAGTCTCGAAATCGGTGAATGTTTTACAGCTGGCACCCATATATTTCTTAGCTGACTCCACTCTTCCCGGGTTCTTGTCGCATAAACCCACAAATTCCACATAATCACTGTAGTCTTTAATCACAGTCTTACCCCACATAGAAGTTCCACGTGAGCCTGTTCCAATTAAGGCAATTCTCTTTTTTACTCCCTTTTTGTCTGATTTACTTATAGCTTGTGCAATACCCGGAACTGAACTTAAGATGGCGCCTGCTGTTGCTATGGCCGATGTTGAAATAAATTTACGTCTGTCCATTTCTTCTAAGGTTAACTGTTAGTGATTTCTATTTGAATAAAATATGTTTTTCTCTCAGCTCAGTTGCCGCCAGTTTAGCAAACTGATATGCACCTTCTTTTTTCAGATGTGTATCGTCAGAAGTTACATACAAGACAGTTTTAGACTTCTCAGAACCATATCTTTCAACTAGTTTTTTTGTGGAAGCTGTCAAATCAATTACCGGAACTTTAAGTTCACGGGCAACATTTTTCATGGCTGCTACATAATTCAATGTTGAATCACCAACCACTTCCGATAAATTATGTTGTGCTTTCTGAGTCAATGCATTTCCAATGAAATAACGACGAACAACCGGTGTGAACAGTACCGGAATGGCTCCTCTTTCGCGGGTTTCTTTTACGTAAAGTTTCAGGTATTTTTGAAACAAACCCCATGGAGCAGTTCCACGGGCAGTTGAGTCTTTTTCGTCGGTATCCAGTCCGTTTTGTTTTTCGTCGTTATGTCCAAACTGAATGAAAACAACATCACCCGGTTTCAACTCATTACGGAGATTTACCCACACTTCTTTGTAAAATGTTTTTGAACTTCTTCCGTTTTTAGCGGCATTTTTCAAAGTTATATCCTTGCTCAGAAACACCGGAAACATCTGGCACCATCCACGTTGTTCTTTTGCACCACTGTATTTCAGTGTATCATAATCAGCCATTGTGGAATCGCCGATTGTAAAAATGCGTGTTTTTCCTTCTGTAAGATTAAAAACAAGTAAAAATAAAAGAAAAATCCTGATTTTCATTGGAAATTGGGAATTATAAATTGATAATTAGGGTTTGCTGACAAACTTTTCTATTGATTGATTTTGAGTAAAATATGAATACATTTTTAATTTGATATGCAAAGTTTTTGAATTCAAGTACTCAAAATCCATGCACTTCATTGTTAAGACAAGTATCTGAATCCCGTAGGGATTAACTGTGCATAACCCCCAGTTTCAACTGGGGGAGTGAAGAAAAAAAGAGAACAGAACCCCGTAGTGGGTTCAACATCAAACAATTAATACGTTCAACCCACTACGGGGTTGTATTTCAGAGGATAGCTCCATCCCCCAGTTTCACTTCGTTCACTGGGGGTTATGCACAGTTTAACTCCTATCGGAGTTTTTCAGCATACCCTAATTATTTTGTCGGATTCCAGTTGTCATAGCCTTTCAATACATTTTCGACGGTGTATTCGGCAGCTTCTTTTTTGGTCAGTAATTTTATCCATGCCGGACGACCTGAAGTGTTTGCACCTTCGCCCGAGTTGTTGAATTCCATGTAACGGGCGGTTTTCTCATTTTCAGTATTTTTCCAGTTATCCCAACCGATAGTTTTAATTCCTTTTGGAAGATGGCAATTCATGTACAAAGTCATGGCATACGCTCTCCATGGACGACCCAGATACATAGTGGTAATTGTGTCTGCAAGCTGTATTTTGCAGTTATTCAGAATGTAGCCATACTTAATATTTTCGGGTGTGCTGGCCGCTGTAATATACGAATTTCGTTTGCAAAGAATCGAACAACCTTCAAACCAAACTGTTGACGGTCCAAAAATAAAGTCGGTTGTACCTTCGATATAGCAATTCAGAAAATACTGACGGGAATTTTGTTTTCCGGTATAAATTGTATCCTGATTTCCCAGAAAACGGCAATTTACAAATACGGCGCGATCTCCTTCTACATGCAAAGCCACAGCCTGACCGAGTTGTGCAGCAGAATTTTCGACAGTAAGATTCTCTAAACGAATGTCATTCCCACAAATCTTGAATGTATAGGTTTTAAATGTCCCCATTTTACGGATGTTGGCATGGTCGTCATAATTAATAATCGTTTTGTTGCGGTCTTCACCAATCAGCCGAACATTACAAACATGAGTTGGAATCTCAAGCTTCTCTTTATAAAAACCTTTTTTGATAAAAATGGTTACCATTCCTGCCGGATTAAATGCCCGAACGGAATCAATTGCCTGCTGAATATTCCGGAAATTTCCTGTTCCGTTTCGGTCAACAACAATGTCGTAATGTTGCTGTGAAAAACCAAGTCCGGCAACCAATGCTAAAGACAAAAGCACTATATATTTCTTCATAAACAAGGATTAAATCGCAATTTTAATAGTGGAAACACTTGAATCAGAACCAACTGCAGTAACAATATAAACAGATGACATCAGACCCGAAGCATCCAAACTAAACTTTTGACTATCACAGGAAATATCCCTGAGCAATCTTCCGTTTAAATCCCGCAATAAAATTCTCTTCATGTACACTGACGATGAGACTTCGATTTGATTGGATTGCGAATGATAAACGGCAGAAATATTGGCTGAATTTGTTATGAAAGGCGTGAAAAATCCGGTCTGAACATTAGTAACCGGTTTTGCAAGTTCATTTAAATATACTTCAACATTGGTATACTGACCATCTAACGTAGTTTTTGTACCATCACTGGGATCGGTAGGATTAAGACCGTGAGCAGTTTCCCAACTATCGGACATACCATCACCATCGGTATCTACAGGAACTGTATTCACATCGAAAGTGTATGTTGGCCATCCACCCACATCTTTCTGCGAATCAATAAATCCACCCTTACTACCGTTACTGCCGGCAGAACAGGATATGGTTCCGTTCAGAATATTATTTGCAATGCGTACATCAACAGCATCACGCTTAAGGCTGGCGCCTGCAAATGATGTTACAGAAGTATAGGCATCGTTAGCTGTTTGAGTTGTAATTATTGGTGCAGGAAATGGAACCGTTGATTCTAAATCGGTTATGCTTTTTGTGCCAAGACTATTTGGTTGAAAACCAAGCCAGTTATTGGAAGTAACTGCCGGGTAATTTTTCATGATATTTCCATTCAGATAAAATATTCCCCAAACTCCTGCAGGCTGACTATTCGTTCCGGTATCGCCATTCGGACTAAAAATACGGTAAGTTGCGCTTGAACCTGTTGCAGCACCTGAACGGTAATAATTATTGATCATATTATACCGACCACCTTCGCCTGCATAACCTGAGTTTGAGCCCCAGTTATAAACTACATTGTTTACAAAGTTGACCAATTCGGTGGAAGGGCTGTTTGT
>CAIQOG010000239.1 GCA_903873355.1 uncultured Bacteroidales bacterium | reverse complement strand
TGTTGAAGCTAAATTAGCTACATAACCCTGCATTAATGTAAGAGCTGTTGCATTATCAGTAATTGATGGCCATGGATCTGTACTACCATGAGCTTCATCATAGTTATAAAGTAAATTACTCAATCCTGCTGGATTAAACACTGCAGCGGTTGCTCCTGATACAGGACTTGAAACATACCAGTTACGACCGGTAGTCATATATTGAGTAGCATTATAAATTCCACCCGTACCACCTAAGGTTTCAGGAGTTAAAATTGTAGCTGTACCAGAAGCATCAGAAAGTAAATTCAATGTACCACTGTTTGCCAGAGTAGTGCTTACAGTCAATTGTTTGCCGGCATTTACATTCAGTATGCCACCCGAATTGATAGTAAGTGATGGAATGGTTACATTGGATGCAATGTTTACTGCGGTAGTATTAGCAATAACATAAGAAGCACCGGAAGTACTACTAAATGCACCTGCATTATTTACTGCCTGAGCACCTGTCCCCCCAAATGTAATGGCTTCAGTAACTGTAGGATTTACATTGAGAGTTCCACCGGACACAACATTAATATCACCTTTTAAAGTTATTGTTCCTGCAGTTGTAGGATTAAGATTTAAAGTAGCACCGTTTGCAACACTAATACTACCGTTAATTGTGAAAGTATTCTTAATCCCCATACCCCAGGTTCCCGTTGTAACAATTAGATTATCAATTGTAAATGGACTCGAACCTGAATAATTTGCTCCAGTTGCTTCATCAAGTTCAAAATTGGCGTAGGTACGATTAGCTGTCGCTGGAGATCCTGTATTTTTTTGTACATAGGTACTTCCAGCGTGCCAAACTACAATAGATGCCGGGGCTGTTAATGCAAATGGATTTGCCCCTGCATAAGAGTTGTACTTTGATCCACTTGCAAAAACTACTGAGTTCGCAGTTCCTGTTGTTCCAAAAGCATTACTTGAGAATCCTAATCCAGCGGTAAACGAACTTCCATTTTGGAAAGTAATTCCACTTGCATCGGCAGCAGTTAATTTATGGGGAGCTGTTGTAAAAGCTACAGTACCGGCAATTGAACCGGTAGCTCCCGTACCTACTGCAATCGTAATAGCATTGGTTGCCTGAGCAATATTAAGAGCCGAACCACTTTGAATATCCAAATCCACACCCGAACCTCCAGCTATCGTTAAGGTTGCTGCACCGGACGATTGTAATTCAAGCGATGTGTTATTGGAAATCTGAAGCTGAGCAATCGTTTGACTGGTTAATCCTGTCGCAATAACATTTTCGCCACTGTTAAACTGAAGAATATCGCTTGTTCCCGGACTGGTTCTTTCAGGTGTCCAGTTAGCAGGCGTTGCATATGAAGCTGTGCCAGTTTGATTCCAGGTGTAAGTAGGTGCTGGTGTAACTCCAGTTGCCGACGGAGCTGAACTTAGATAATAATTATAAGTGCCGGCATTTGCTCCATCTGAATTTACGGCATATATTGCAAACGAATATGCAGTTGATCCAGATAAACCAGTTATTGACTGAGATGTTACAGCACCGGAAGTTATAATTGCTGCAACAGTTCCATCGCCAATGGTATTGCCCGCAGAGTATGTGTTAGCATCAGTTGGAGTACCTGTTGGTGCTGATGAACCTTGTTTTTTCAAAATAATATAGCCATCAACTCCTTCAGCTGCAGTCCAGGTCAGATTAATTGATGTTGTACTTGTTGGAGTTGCTGAGAATCCTGTAACCTGTGTTGTAGGTTCATTGGCTAAGGTATAAAAACTTGATTCTGAACTAAGGGTGGTGCCAATTGAATTAATTGCATACCCTTTATAGAAAATCTGAGTTTTTGCCGGAAGCGATGTTCTATTGTGAGTAAATATACCTGTACTTGTTCCGCCTTCTGCCAGCAAATTGTCTGAAATGCTAACACCGGTAGATGTTTTCCAAACTGTACCTCTTTCGGTAATAACACTTCCACCATCGGAAGTAATATCAGCACCCAATAAAGCAGAACTATTGGTAAATGAAGTTGCTGTTGGTAAGGAAATGGAAGGAGCTAATGCACTACTTGATGTTGTTACTGAAACCAACGACGGTGATGCCATTAATATGGCTGAACCATCCTGAGCAACATAATATACATCATAATTTGTTCCTCCGGTGAGTCCGCTTACTGCAGCTGTATATTCCGTACTACCGGCAACACAGGATATTGAACCACTTTTTAATGCCGGAGAATCAGTATTATCATTCCCTGCTTTTACCTGAGCCGAAATTGGCGCTGTTGCTCCACTTGCCAAAACTACATAATAGGCAGTACCGGCAACATTTGTATTTACTTTTGCTGTAAATCCGGTTGGTGTTGGAATTTCTGCTTTTGGCCAACCCGAAGTCCACGCAACAGGTGGAGTTGTTGTAACTGAAACTTTAACCGGGGCTGATTGTAAAGTAGGAACTGCATCTTCAGCCACGTAATATACATCATAAGTAGTACCACCCGTTAAACCTGAAACAGCAGCAGTATATTCGGTAGTTGCTGCCAAAACTGAAATTGTTCCTTTTAAGTTTGCTGCCAGCGTATTGTTACCTGCATCCTGACCGGCCTTTACCTGTGCAGATGAAGGAGCAGCTGCCCCACTTGGCAATACAACATAATAAGCATTCCCGGCGGCACTGGTATTAACTTTTGCAGTAAATCCCGTTTGGGTTGCAGCTTCTGATTTCGGCCAGCCGGAAGTCCATGATGGTGCAGGAATTGTTACAGTTACCTTAAAGTTATCATACATTCCTTTATTACTACTTCCGGCACCATTACTATGATTCCATAAAAAAGCAAAGTTTGTCATTGCTGTAGAAGTATAAGTAGTGTTTACAGTATTTGCGCCTACCTGTGTTAATGTTCCAGTTGTAGGGTCGGTAGGGTCGGTTGTACTTGCATCATCTCTGTAAAATAAACTCCAGGTATCAGTTGAAGGAACATATACCACTTTTACACTTACATATCTTGTCATTGCGCCCAAATCTGATGAAGGTCCAATGATTGAAGTTACATTTGAGTTCAGAATTAACCCACTGGCAAATCTAACCAGTTTAACCGCATTGTTTGTTGTACCTTTTACCAAAACGACAGCATATCCATTAGTTGATGTATTTGTAGGATCAGTACCATTCATTGCTAAAATTACAGCTGAACCATAATTGCCTGAATCAAAACCGGATAATGCAGTAGTACGGTTTGTTTTCATATTGAAAGTCCATGTTACTACTCCCGGATTGTTTTTTAAAGTCGCAGAGAATGGAGAAGAAAATGTAGACAATGAACCTCTTACATACGACCTGCCTGCTGCAGCAGTCCCTCCTGTATAGATTTGTAATACGTAATTAGTTGGGTCAACAGTAGCAGCATTTGTTGTATAAACACTGGCTGAAGTGGCTGTTGTTACAGATGTCCATGTCATTGTAGGTGTTCCCCCATTCGGAAGTGGAGTTGTTCCTAAATCGCGATTAAAATTTTCAGTAAACACAGTTGTTTGTCCTGATAAACTCAGTGGAAGAGCCAATAACAAGAATGCTAAAAATAGCATTTGAGGAATTCCCCATAAAATTCCTTTTGAAAAAAAGTTTTTGTGTTTCATTTTCTTTAGATTTTAAAGTGAATAAAATATGAAAAGTATATATCTCTGTAATTAAGGAAATATTTCTGCAATAAATAAAAATCAAAAGTAATTTACACTGAATAAATATACTATAAATAAAATCCGATAAAATGATAATATAGTTCGAATCGAACAGGGTAAAAAAATAAGCTGGTTATTAGATAACAACTTTTTCAATAATATTTTTGCATATGCTATTAGTTTGAAAACAATGACTTTTTCTTAGCAACATAGTTCCAAACGAATACAAGTATGGTAGTTATAATTTTGGAATAGATATAATATACAAGAAACACAGAAGTAAGAAGCCACATAAACAAGGAATTCATGGCTAATCCAACCAGACTGATTATCAAAAAAATACTAAACTCCAGTTTTTTATTTACAATTTTCCGGTCATTAAATACCCAAATTACATTCATGATGTAACTGATCAATAAACCGGTACAGAAACCTATAATGGATGACAGTAAATAATATAATCCTGCATATTCAGTGAGGACATACAGAATTGCAGTATCCGCACCAAAGGCAATAATTCCTGACACCAGATACCTGAAAATTTCAACGTACGTGTTTGTTGGATTCTGTTTTAGGGCTTTGAGGAATAATAATTTAAAATCCATGAAAATACTTTCTAAATGAGATTCCTAGTGTTGTGTTAAGTTAGAATTAATTGCCGTCCCTTTTAAGGGGCGGATGTAAGATAATATATAAATCTTGGCTTTAGCCAAATATAACTATTTGATAATGTTTGGCTAAAGCCAATTTCCTTTTCAAATTATTGTCCGTCCCTTAAAAGGGACGGCAAAAAATATATTCCATTATAATCATCCTAACATAACACTAATAGAATAGCCTTGATTTAATCAGTCCGGTTTTTGTAAGGAAATAAACCAACGAAACACGCAATACTCCTAATCCATAAATCACACTTCTTCTAAAATTAATCGACGAAGCACCTTCAAAATACTTCGTCGGGCAGGTAATTTCGCCAATTTCATATCCGGCATAGAAAATCTGAGCTAACATTTCGTTATCAAACACAAAATCATCTGAGTTGGAGTTATAACTGATTTTTCGAAGCACATCGGCTGAGAATGCTCTGTAACCGGAGTGATATTCAGACAGTTTTTGATGCATTAATATATTTTGTGCAAGTGTCAGGAATCTGTTTGAAATGTATTTAATCATCGGCATCCCACCTCTTAATGCACCTTTTCCCAAAACCCGTGATGCCAATACAACAGGATAAACCTCATTTGCAATCACATAGGCTATAGATTGGATAAGTTTTGGAGTATATTGATAATCGGGGTGCAGCATAATAACAATATCAGCATTTAGCTCCAGAGCGCGGTTGTAGCAGGTCTTCTGATTACCGCCATAGCCTTTGTTTTCCTGATGAATCAGAATCTCTTTTATGCCAAGTTGTTTAGCTTTTTGAATAGTTTGATCTTTGCTGCAATCATCAGTCAGAATTACCTCATCAACAATATCCATGGGTATTTCAGCATAGGTTTGTTCTAAAGTTTTCTCGGCATTATATGCCGGCATAACCACCACTATCTTCTTATTATTTATCATTTAATAAAATAATTAGCTGTTTGAAAAGCAAATATACTTCAAATTCGTTTAAAAGAAAAATACATATTGTTTTTTCTAATAATTCCGGTTAACATAATCAAAAATTGTATGATGATTTTATTACGAAGCAAACAAAAAAATAAGTTGGTTAACTAAATTAACCAACTTATTTTCAACCATTTATAAATGGACATTTAAGTATTAAGAAAGATATAATGTCGTAATTTAATCTTTATAGTGAAAATGCTTTTTTAAAATTGCCGTCCCATTTATGGGACGGTAGAAATGAATAGGATTCGCAGGGCTTTAGCCAAATTTTCAATATTATTTGGCTAAAGCCAATATATATTTTATCAGCTGCCCGTCCCATAAATGGGACGGCAATTAATACAGAAAAAGCGACATTATTTACTTCCTACTACTTAACAATACAAAGTAATTTTAATTTTTCTGTATCTTTTTAATCACTGTTCCACTTTTCGCAACTATTTTGGCCAAATATACTCCTTTTGCTAAAGTACTTAGATTTATTTTCTGGTTATTCGTTTTTAAAATTCGTACTCCCGAGAGTGTATAAATTTCAATTGCCTGAACGTCAAACCCATTAACATAGATATATGAAGTTGTTGGGTTTGGGTATACCGAATACATATTAGAAAGGGAAGACTGATTTACAGCACTTATAGTAGGCACCCATTTAATAGTTATATTCGAAAAACTTGGAATGTTAGCCGGAGTGAGTGTTTGTGGAGCCGGTCCCTTATCAAAATTAAATGTTCCGGTTACAGCAGTACCTGCACTTCCATCAGTCATTTCCATTTGAACTGTATATGTTCCATCAGAAAGGACTTCGCGTGGAGTTGCTGTATTTGTACCATTCCAGATTGCTTGTCTAACACCATAGGCACTTCGTGTTGCAGAAGTAACAGCATCTATGGTATTATTTGCAGAAGCAGCTGACCAATTTCCTAAATCACCTCTGTTACCGCCTGTTGCTCCCATGATTGTTTTTACAAATGTGCCTGAATTTTCAATCCAAATAGCATCAAGACTCTTGGGGCTATAACTACCCCCGGCGGTACTTGTTGTAACAGTCACAGTTAAAGTTCCCTGAGTAGATGCTAATAGAGTAACAGCACCTGAGCAGGTAAGCGTTTTTGCAGGTGCTCCTCCTCCACTAACCGAAATACTTTCGGTTGAATAATTACCAATTGCCAATCCTGCTTTTAACCGCACATAAACCGGTGTTGAACTTAAAGTTTCAGCCGTAAACGTAATTTTAACCGAATCTGAATAAACTGAATTATCTGTTGAAACTTCGAAATCAGTTGATCCGCTAACTTTAATATCACCCGGAAAACCGGCTAATTTCAAACCACTTACATTAAATGATTGAGAAGCTGAAGGACCTGCTGAACTAAACGCATAATTAAAACCTGAAAGTGTTGCTGCCGAAAGATTTAGTGTTGGATCGGTTACTACGGCATCGACAGTAACTTTAAAATTATCGTACCAGGCATGATTACCGGTAGCAGCACTATTCCACGAAAATCCGAAATTTGTCATCGCCGTTCCCGTATAAGTTGCATCGGTACTCGTACCTCTCAGGGTATAAGTGCCGGTCGAAGGGTCGGTCCATGCAGGAGCAGCTACAGTTCCATCCGATCTATCGTAATACGACCAGGTACCTGAAGCAGGATCATACGTAACCTTACAAGACATATATTCCCTCTTGTCAGTTTGAGTTCCACCGGTAACCAGATTTGTGATGCTTGCTGTCTTTAAACCAGCGCCAAAACGAACCAGTCGATATACATCTGATCCACTACCACCACTCACTACCGCATATCCATTAGCAGTGGTTAAGTCAGCACTTGAAGCAACTAAAATAATTGCATTTCCATATTGTCCAGAGTCAAACCCGTTCAATTGAGTACTTCGGTTATGACGGGTATTAAACGACCAGGTAACCAATCCGGTATTCGATGAAAGCGTTGAAGAAAATGGTGCTGAGAAAGAAGCTAATACACCGGAAATATAACACCTGGCAGCTGTTGAACTGCCTGTTACTTTTAGCTCGGGAACAGTAGTTACTGCCAATCCGCTTTCGAGACTTACTACACTTGTGCCGGTATTGGTAATGGTATAATCCATTGTAGGTAATCCACCCGGAGTAAGTGTTGCACGGTTAAAATCGTCATAAAACACTGTTGTCTGACCTGTCAGATTACATAATGAAATAAACAAAATAGACACACATACTAAAAATCTGATTGAAATTTTCTTATTATTCCAATGCAATAATTGTGAGTTAATTTTCATATTAAAATAATTTTAAGTTTGTAAAAGGCTATCCAAATTATAAAGCAAAGATAGATTTACGTTATAAAAAATACTATAACTAAAGTTCAATAATTTGACAATTCTGTTCGAATCGAATAGCAAAAAAAAAGCCGGTTATTTTATAACCAGCTTGTTTATTATATTTTTACCGGAAGTTGTACTTATCCGAACGATATACAACCCTTTACTGAAAGGCGAAAGATTGATAGCGGGTTCGCTGGATTTATAAACCAACTGACCATTCAGATTCAGTAATTCCACTTCTTTCATGTCGGCACCCAGAATAGCAACCTGATTAGTGGCAGGATTTGAGGACAGACGATTTTCAGTATTGTAATTGTAAACAGTTGGAATAGCCGTTGAACCTGAATTGTAATAGCTCAGTGTGAGTTTTGGCCATTTACGGGTATCTGCATTTTCGTGCGAAGCAACTTTTATAGATGTATTGGTGAGTGCCAAATCATGAAGTTTAAATGTCACAATCCCATTATTATTCTTATCATTAACCCATGTGGTTACATCAAAAGATAAATTTCCAACAGGTATCACATTTTTCTGAAAATCAAGACGGTTATTTACCGCACTCCAGTTAGTATTTCCGTTTCGGAGTGCTCCCGTGAGTGTTAGTTCCTGCCAGTTATTATCCGTTATACCTGAAACAAAAACAGAGCGTGAAGTTGCATCAGAAACCGTACAATTCAAATCTAACTGAGCGTGTTTCAGATATTTAAGTGTGTCTTTCAGACTGCTTAAATCAAATTTAAAAAATGCTTCCCGAATATTCGCTTCACGGGCATTGTTGCGAACTTCCAGTTCGGTTGCAGTACCATAATTCGTAGTGCTTGTTGAACCGGGAATAATATAGGCGTCAGCCACCGGAAATTTCACAGTACTTTTTACATTGAAAGCCGGTCTGCGTGATTTTGAATCGTAAAAATCTGTCAGATGATATACTTGTTTGTTCAGCTCACTCATAAATGCAGTCATATCAGTATATTCTGTTCCTGACCCATTTACAATACCTTTATTTGAATCCGTATCATCATCAAACCTGAAATATTGCCAACCGATATAGCATTTATTTTTCAATAAATCAATGCATGTATTTTGATACCAGTTACCACGCATGGCCTGTGAGTTTACATACCACCCTGCACCTGATTGAGTTGCTGAAAATATATTTACATCTTTAATATAAAATTCTGTTACCAGACAAGGTTTATCATTTGTCCATGAACTTAAAGCAATTTGATCAGCAGGAGAGTATTTATCATAAAAATTGACGGAAGTCACATCCATGTATTTCTGTGATGCTGCTACTACTCCTGATAATCCACGTGGTTCACCATGAAGCCTGCTACCCAGAATTAAATGCTTGGTATCGTATTTATGAACAGCTTCTGACGCCACTTTATAGTATTTCGCCGCTAAAGCTGCTGCAAATCCTTGTTTTACAGAAGTAGTAAGTTTTGAGGTCTGATTCATCACATCAGCCTCAGTTAAGCCTTTTGACACAGCATAAACAAGTGCAGAATCGCGACTTGGATCTCCTGCAGGTAAGTCATGAACAAGATTATATAACTGATCGGAATTAAAATTAATTTCGTTATCTGTGAAATAGCCTATCAGGTCACGTTCAGTAGCTGCCGGTTGGGCAATACTTTTGGCAAGTCCATCGCAATAGGTTACAAACTTGGGGTCATAAATTGTTACATAATCAACGCTTCCCTGAACAGCAGTGGGAGTGTTTGGGTAATAAGAAGATGTGTACCGAACGTTTTTATATCCTGCAAAGAAATTTAATTTTCGGGTATAAGAAAAAAGATTGTAGTTATTTGGATTATAAGATGAAAAAGTTTGACCATCACTGGAAAGAAAATTTCCTGTACCATTAAACCCAAGGTTCTTAACAAGGTCATAATCGTTCTGGATATTGGAAGAACTAAAACTGGTAACAGCCATATTAATACCCGCATAGCCATTTGGATCAACAAGCCACCATCGCCCGTCAATCTTTTTCACATAAAAGAATCCTGTTGAATCAGTACGTAGGTATTTATTAGTTCCGTAACGGGTGTTATCGTCTGTACCATCAGCTACCGCAGTATAATTCGGAATCATGCTCACCAGCTTGGTGTGTTGCGTACCAAAACTACCGGTATAAGAACTCTTTACCTGGATAGATACATAATCAACCTGTGCACTGAGTTTAAAAAACACCAATGTAAAAATTACAAGCAGAATTTCTTTAGTATATTTCATTTTTAGATTTAAACTATTTATAAAAGAACAACCTTCCTACAGCTAGAGTGCAGGAAGGTTGTCAGTATTAATAAATTAAGGAACTAAAATTTTGGCAGATGCATGTTGATTACCCTGCAAATTCAAGATATAAACTCCTGATTTCAATGTTGAAGCATCAATCTTGTTAATTTGACTGCTGAATGTACCTTTCAACAATTGCTGTCCCGACAAAGAAAGCACACTATAATTGTTATAATTTGAAGTTGATGTTGTTACTGTCAACTGTTTGTTTGAATCAAAATTGTACATAAAATTATCTGCAGTAGTCATTTTCAATCCATTTTGAACCGGCATAACATCAGCCCAGGTATATCCAACACGTATCCCATCGATGGTATAAGCAGGAACAGATCCGGCAGTTGTTGTAGAAGATCTTAAATAAACTGCTTTTGCACCTCCAATTACAATTGTTGAACCCCAGCGATAGAGATCTTTTTGAGTTGCGTCTGCACAGTAAATGGTTGGTGTGGTTGGTTCAATTCCATCAGTTGGAGGATTAATAAACAATGACATTTTATCATCATACAATCCGGTTTCCAACGCTTGTGAAGTACCGTTCAAGATACCTACATGATACTTTAGAACCATTAAAAGTGTAGTGTTTGCAGCAAAATAAGTAGATGACGGAACTGCAGTACCTGTACTTGTTTTCTTAATGCTAACAGTAATTTCCGCATTCGGGAAAGTTGGATCTACGGCAGCAGAAATACATGAACCCCAGTTTGTGTTTGCAGCAACTGAATCCATTCTAAGTCCAAAAAAGAAATCACCACCTGTAGCAGCAACATTGGGCATATTTATCAAAAATGAAACATAAACCGAAGTGTCATTTTTAATCGTTTTATTCCACTGTTTATAGATACTCTGACCCGAAACGGCCAAAAATTGGAGTGCATTCCCTACACCTGATGAAACATAACCATTATAAGTTAATCCGGGAGACACAACATCAAAACAATCCGTAGCAGCGGAAGAATTACTCTGGGTTTTCCAACCGGAAGTGTTTAATGGGTTGTTAATTGGCGAATTGTCTGAAGAAACTAAAGGAGTTGGAATTAGTGGACCGACTGCCTGATTAAAATCTTCCTGCCAGATTAGCTGAGCTTTCAATGTTCCCAGAGTCATGAATGCACATAGTACAATTAAAGTAAAAATTTTTGATTTCATAATAATTAATTTTTAAAGTGAATAATGTTTGTTTTTATTTTTTATCAAAGTAAGTAACAAGTGAATAAACGTTGTTGTTTAATTGTTTCATATACCGAATCATAGGTTGATACCATTGATATTCAGTATTTAGTAATCCTTTATTTGAATCCAGATTGGATGGATCAGCACCCTTTGCAGTAGGGTCATTGTCCTGATAACGAAACCAGTGCCACCCCACACAATTGGGTGATTGAAGCAATCCCAGACAGAAATTCTGATACGCATATCCCCTGTCCTGCTGCGTATGAACCGTAAAACCTGCACCGGTTGTATTTGCCAGTCCCGAATCCATGGCCTTGGTATAAAATTCAGTTATCATAAACGGTTTACCCGCCCAATCTCCCCAGTTTTTCATCAGGTTTTTGTCGGGTGTCCATGAACCGTAATAGTTTATTGACACGATATCGGAATACTTCCCGGCAGCTCTTACAATACTTTCCATGCTTTTGGGAGAGCCATGTAAACGACTGCCCAAATATAAATGATTTTCATCATACTTTCGTATATATTTCGAAACTATACGGTAATATGTTTCGGCAACCACTCCTGCAAACTCTTCCTTTATTTCATCAGTAATCTCAGCCGGCGATATTTTTTTATTTTTCAGCCAATTAACTGCAAATTTTCTTCCTGCATCCGCAGTATCGGGTAATGTAAGATAACCAGACAGATTTTCTCGACCAAATGGCAATTCATTATCTGAAAAATAACCAATCAGGTTCGAGTCATTTTTATATTCAATAACCATTTTGGCATATTCATCGCAAAAGGTTTCAAAATCTTTATCAAAAACAAAAATACACTGGTTCGGATATCCCGTATTTCCGGGCAACTGATAAGTTCCTCCCCGTTTTTTTCCATATGAACTCATAAAGTTCAGCATCATGGAATAAGAGAATTTTTTATCAGATATTTTATTTCCAAAACTTATATCATCGGTATCGCTCCATGCTCCAATCCCATTAAAACCAAAATCGGCAAAGTCGGAGAAGGACTTTTTAGTCCAGTTTTCTTCATTTTGATATGTTGAATTGAAAAATATTTTATTTCGTTCCGAATTTCCCTGTCTCCAACCGTTTACCACGCGTTGTATATTTGCAAATCCATCGGGGTCGATAACCCACCATCTGCCATTCAGCATTTCAACCCTATAAAATCCTGTTGCCTTACTGTGAATATTTTTACAGCTCCCGTAGGAATTTACTTCAATCTCTTTTGGTTTAAATCCTTTCAGGCTGTCAATTAATTGAGTTTCGAAAAAACTCCAGGGTTGATTTGGTTTTCCTTTCACCCATTTTTTGGCTTCAATCTGTATGGTTGAGCATATTTTATTCTGTGCTGAAACAATTGACAATGACAGAAAAAACATTCCTGACAACAAACCATTTTTAAATAATACTTTTACTGAAAACATTCGGAAAAACTATAATATGATTTATCAACTTAATTATACTGCAAAAATATAGTTATGGGATTTAACCACATAGCGATATTGTACATTTATACAGTATGATTTATCAAAATTGTACAATTATCGACCTTTTAAGCAAAAACCTAATATATTCTGCATATTGACGGTCTTTCTCAAGCGAAATCAGGGCATTTTTCACCGCTTCAAAGCTACGGTAACCTGATTTTTTTCTGTTTATTATTTTAATAATTTCATAAGTTCCTGAATTTGTTTTCCGGGTTATAATTTCTCCAGTTTTCAAATTTTCTGTCAATACAGCAAATTGATAGTACCTTTCTTTCTCAAGCATATTATCAGTTTCGGGATTAAAATCCAGATACTCAACTATTATTTTAACTTTACCGGGAAATGGATTGTCAATCGTGATTGAATTGCTTATTTTTAATGATTTCGCCAGATTTTTCAGCACCAAATTACGGCAGGTTGAATCATTATCGTCACTTCTCACTTCTGCTCGCAGACAAAGAATTATATCGGGTATTTTATATAATTTCTCTTTGTTTTGTTTGTATAGCCGTTGCAACTGGTGTTCATCAATTTTTAATCTGCTTTTTAGAAGTTCACTCTTTATACCAAGAATAAGATTCGATATATAATAACTGAAATAAGTGTCTTCGGTAAACTGAACTGGACCATAAAACACCTTGTTTTGAGACTGAGCTTCTTTTCGTCGCTGATTTTCATTCAGAAAACCCTGATAAAAGCTTTTATAACTAATATCTTTCAACAAACCAAGCTCCAAAGCCAGTTGTTGTTGAATTTTAAACTCTGCTACTGTATTAGTATTTAGAGAATTGACAGTAGTCAGTGGTATGTAATATCGTTTACAAAGCGCTGCTTCACGCTGTGTGAATGAGCATGAATTAATCGTTCCGAGTATCAGGGAATCATTTCTTTGAGCAACACAAAGTGTTGAAATTGAAAAAATTACAAAAACGATTCTTAATATCGCGATTTTCATAGCTTAACAGATTATTATCTGATAAGAATTTTCTCAGATTCAACCAAATCACCAGATTTTAAAACAATAATATATCCCCCTTTTGAAAGGGTTGACATGGATTTGATTTTAAATTCATTCGCGGCTTTAAAATTCTGACTGAACATTCTTTTACCATTGAGTGCAAGAATTTCGATGCTGACATTTTCTTTCAAAACAATCCCTTTTACCAATATCCGTAATTCGTTTGAATCGGTCATATCAGCAGAGATTTGTGGTTTATTGTAAGAAAAATTATCAGACAATTTTGTTATAGTTGCAAATTCATACGCACCCATATCTGTTTGTCCATCTGTAAGTAAATTGCCCCAGTAATCACGTCCGCCATTATTTGGAATCAAAATTCCGGTATTAATACAGGGCGACCCTTTCTGAAGTTTATAACCATCGACCGTATTTAACCCAATACCTCCACTTCCGGGATTAACGAACAAAGGATCGACTGTAATTTTATTTGCATCAGCAGGTTCGTTGGATGGATGATTTCCATAAAAACAGTTATGATCAATATTTCGTATATAACTGTTGGTAATCTGATAGGTAGAGGTAGAACTATTGTTCAAAATAACATTGTTGTTGAAACTATACGTACGGGTACCTGATCCACCATTATTCCGTTCGGCAATAATTATAGGCGATAAATCGGAAGGAATGTAAACTGAATTGTTGTAAATTGCAATATTGGTAACAGGATAATTTATACAAAATATATTACCGTGGTCATTCTGACTGATATTATACCGACACACTATACTGTCATCTTCCTGAACGGTGCAATTCCAAAACAATCCGTGTGCATTATCATGACTGTAGCTGTATTGCCAGATAGTTCCCGGAGAACGTAAATCGGCATCATACAGACTTCCGTCGTAATCCGGCGAATTATTTGAGTAACCCTCATTGAACTGAAACACAGTGTTCAAACAACCAGCAGTGAAAATAGTATTTCCGGTTATACCATTTGCTGAATTAAAACAGAGATTATGTTCCACAACTCCACCATCAAATAAACGGATAATCATGGCATTTTTTGATATATTTGAAATTGTATTGTTTCTTACTATAGCATTCGTAATTTTCATTGAGTTCCATTCAGCTGAACCGGGTTGAAAACCATCACCGGATACACATTCAAAAATAAGTCCCTGATTATCGCAGGTTTGAATATTACAACCATCCACCAGAATATCATTAAAATGACTTTCCTTATTGGCAACACTTACAATTCCAAATCCAATTCCACCGGTTCGCTTATTGGAACGTGCCTGACCAACACTACCTTTAATATTATGTACAAACAGGTTCTTCAAATAAATATGATTAGCTGTTCCATAATCGCTGATTTCTATTCTCACTCCACGTCTGTCACCACCTGAGGCTGCATCGTTCACAATTTCAAGGTTATTTATTTCCCAATATTGTTGGTTATATAAATATAAAACACCTGTTCCGGTCATTCCTGCTCCATCAATATAGGGTAAGTTTCCTTCTCCATATTTATTAATTATTATCGGACTACCTAAGCTACCCGAACCTTTTGGATAAAGTTGCCCGGTCCATGTACATCCCGATTTAAATAGAATACTATCGCCGGCAGCAAATGTAGTAGCATTTACTTTGGTTAGAGATTTCCATGGTGTTGACTGACTTGTACCATTATTTTTTGAATCATTTCCTCCAACTGCATCGATATAATAATTCGTTGCGGATAAATTAAAAGAAATAAAAACGAGAAAGATAACATAATTACTTTTTTTCATGCCTGTTAGTTTAACGGGAATTTGAATATGTAAATAAAATTTCAATGAAATATCACTTTTCAATCAACTTATTCAGCTGACTAAGAAGCAAATACAATCCGGGTTGCATCATGGGACCATGACCAAAACCCTGCAATTCGAAAAGCTGAGTACGTGTATGTCCGTTGAGTTTCATCATACGTGCCAGATAAGCATTTTCCTCATACCGTCCGAGCATTTCCAGTTCACGGTCGCCGGTTATTAAAACGAGTGGTGGTAAATCTTTCCGAACATGAAATAACGGTGCATACTCGTCAATAACAGGTTGAGTATCTTTAATGCCCCGTTCTTTCCGGATTGCAAAATGCGTGATGGTTTGCGGACTTAACGGTAATAACCCTGCAATGCGGTTAGCATCAATATTGTATTTAGCCAGCCATTTTTTATCCATTCCCACCATTAAATCCAGGTATCCCCCTGCCGAATGACCTGACAAGAAAATTTTTGTGCTATCTCCTCCATATTTTGACACATTGCGAAAAGTCCAGGCTACAGCAGCTGCCGCATCTTCAATTATTTGCTTACAAAGCACATTAGGGCTCAACCGATATTCAATCGCTACAACAGCAAATCCCTGGTTCATCAATTTCTCCGGAATTTCTTTCTTACCACCCTTTAAACTACCACCATGAATCCAAACCAGCGTAGCAAATGCTTTTTTATTAACAGGATAATAAAAATCCAACTGACAGCATTTTATGGCATATTCGTCTAATTTTTCCGTTTTAGCATCGCGGTAAGGTATAGACTTTTCAGTTCTGTATTCGTATTTTGTTGTGTCCTTTGGTTGCTTTTTCTGAGCTGAAACAATAAAAGTAAAAATAAGAAGAATTAATATGATAGTGTTTTTTTTCATGAAGTAGAAGTTTAAAATAAATATCACGCAAAGTCGCAAAGACGCTAATTTATAAATTTTGTGCGACTTTGCGGCTTTGCGTGAAAAATTTAATTAGTAACCGGTATTTTGAGGGAAATTGGCAGCTCCCATAATATCAATCTGAGCCTGAGGAATAGGCCAGCGAACATGGAAATCTTTGATATTCACACGAATTGTTGTGTCATTTCTCATTTCTATCGTTCCTTTCTTATAGTATTCACCACCATGTTTTTTGACTCTGTCAACCAAAATTCCAATTCGTTTTAGATAGAACCAACGATCACCTTCAAAGGCAAGTTCACGTGCATGTTCATCGGTTATCATGTCCTGTGTAACAGTTCCTGCAGTTACTGCAGTATTCCCTGCACGAACCCATGTTTTGTTATAATAATAGGCACAACTATCTGCTTTTCCCAGATGCAAGTATGCTTCAGCACCCATCAAAAAGGTTTCAGCCAAGCGATAAACGATGATATCCTTAAATGACTGCATTTCTGTGGCAGAAATTCGTGTCCACGAATCATTAAATTTAGTACACATAGGATGCAAATTCAGGTATTGTGCAGAGTTTGCAACG
>CAIQOG010000238.1 GCA_903873355.1 uncultured Bacteroidales bacterium | reverse complement strand
CTCTAACTTGCTGATTATCTGGCGGAAGCTACGAGATTCGAACTCGTGGTACGGTTGCCCGTACGTCAGTTTAGCAAACTGGTGGTTTCAGCCACTCACCCAAACTTCCAAACTTCGCTTTAGCGGGTGCAAATATAACAAAGAGTTTTCGATTATCAAAACCAATTCTTCATTTACCATTTACCATTTACCATTTACCATTTTATTTTGCGTTGATTTTCTGTGATTTACATAATTTTAGCTGAAATAAATTTTTCTCATTCGTTTTATTTAAAAACTAATCTGTATTTTTGTTTCTGTATTTAACCACAAATTAGCTGCTATATGGCAAAAAAGAAAAAGAAAAGATCAGGTTTGAGCAAGATTATAAAGTGGGCAGTTGCCATGGCATTGCTGGTGGTTGTTTATGGAGTCTATATCCTTTTTGCACCCAACTTTTCACCCAAAACGGATGAAAAATCCTTTCTGTGTATTCCTGATCACAGCACTTTAGAAGATGTAGCGCTGCTGCTTCAGCAAAAAGCCGAAGTACATAACATGGTTTCATTCCGACAAGTGGCATCGGTATTGCATTATGGTGTCAAAATACGTTCCGGTAGGTACGAGATAAAGTCAGGGATGAACAACTTCAACTTAATCCGTGCATTGCGAAGTGGACGCCAAACGCCTGTAAAACTGACTTTCAATAATATCCGCACCAAAGAGCAGCTAGCTGCGCGACTGGGTACTCAATTGATGGCTGATTCAGTTTCCATACTGAAACTGATGAACGATACGGCTTTTCTTTCACGCTACGGCTTAACGCCCAATACTTCTATTTCGCTGTTTATTCCCAATACCTACGAAGTTTTCTGGAACCTGAATGCCGAACAGCTTTTTGAACGGATGAACAAGGAATATAGTAATTTTTGGAACGATGAGCGAAAAGCCAAGGCAGCTGCTATCCCGATGACTCCGGTGCAGGTAAGCACGCTCGCTTCGATTGTGGAAGAGGAAACGAATAACCGTACCGACCGACCAAAGGTTGCCGGATTATACATTAATCGCCTGAAAAAAGATATGCCGCTGCAGGCTGACCCAACGCTGAAATTTGCCGTGGGAGATTTCAGCCTGAAACGTATCACAATTAAACAAATTCTTCAAATTTCACCTTACAACACCTATCGTAACCACGGGTTACCTCCCGGACCTATTCGTGTGGCTTCTGAAAGTGGAATTGACGCGGTACTTAATTATGCTCATCACAACTACATTTACATGTGCGCTTCCGAAACGCTGAATGGTGAGCATAAATTTGCCGCTGATTGGGCTACTCATCAGGCCAATGCTAAGAAGTATCAGCAGAAACTGAATGACCTGAATATACACTAACAAAAAACTCCGTTACATGCGGAGTTTTTTGTTAGATATAATTGACTTCGGGATGAAGGTCTATCCCGAATCTCTCTTTTACAGAATGCTGTATCTGTTCAGCCAGATAAACTATTTCAGCTCCGGTAGCCCCACCACGATTCACCAGTACCAGCGCTTGTTTGTCGTGAATACCGGCATTACCAATGCTTTTCCCTTTCCAGCCGCATTGGTCAATGAGCCAGCCGGCTGGAACTTTTTCTTCGGCTTCTGAAACATAATAATGCGGCATTTGTGGATATTCTGATTGCAAAGCAAGGAACTTCTCTTTCGTTACAACCGGATTCATAAAGAAACTGCCAGCATTTCCCGCTGATTTCGGGTCAGGTAATTTACTTTCACGAATAGCAATAATGGTTTGGCGAATGTTCTTCAAATTCACTTCGCCATTTTTCCTCACTTCATCTTCCAAATGTTGGTAGTTTAGCCTGAATTCGGGTTGTTTCTGCAACTCAAAAACTATTGAAGTAACGATATACTTGTCTTTCAGGGAACTTTTAAAAACGCTTTCGCGATAACCATAACCACATTCTGTATTTGAGAACTCACGTTCATTACCGCTTGCTGTTTCAATAGTATTTACTGTTTGAATCACATCCTGTACTTCTACGCCGTATGCGCCAATATTCTGAACTGCCGATGCACCTACTTCACCAGGAATAAGTGACAGATTTTCAATGCCACCCAATCCTTTTTCGACACAAAAAGCCACAAAATCATCCCAGACTACTCCCGAACCAACTTCCAACTGAACTGAACCGGCAGTTTCGCTTATTTTAGTAATTGATTTAATAGCTGAATGAAGTATAACTCCTTTAAAATCTGTCAGAAACAACAGGTTGCTGCCACTGCCAACATGCAGAATGCGGTTTGATTTTGCCGGTTCGGTTTTTAAAATATCCTGTAATTCCGCAACCGAATCGTATTCAATAACGTAATCAGCTTTAGCATCAATGCCAAAGGTATTGAAGGGCAGGAGAGAGGCGTTTGGGGTTATTTTCATAGCTTTGAATCTACAAATTCTATTATTTCCTGTTTATTATCCGGATGAAACCAATGAATTTCTTTATCGCGGTTAAACCAGGTCAGTTGCCGTTTGGCATATCGGCGCGAATCCTGTTTTATCATATTCACTGCAAAATCAAGTGACCAGTTACCATCCATATATTCGTAAAGTTCCTTATAACCAACGGTATTCAGCGTATTTAATTGCCGGTGTTCGTAAAACTTTTCAGCTTCCTGAAGCAGTCCTCCTGCCATCATTTCATCCACTCGGCTGTTTATCCGTTCGTAAAGCTCTTCACGTGTACGGTTCAATCCTATTTTCAGAATATTGAATGGGCGTTCTTTCCGTTTCCCGGTGCGGATATCCGAAAATGGCTTTCCTGTAATCGTGCAAATCTCCAGCGCATGCAAAACCCGCTTGTGATTTTGTAAGTCAACTTCTTCGTAATGTTTTGGATCGAGTCGTTTCAACTCTTCCTGAATGTAATTTAATCCTTTATCAGCATAAGTATCCAGCCAATATTGCCTTGTTTCAGCATTCACATTCGGTATGTCATCAATCCCATTGCAAATAGCGTCGATATACATCATCGAACCTCCAACGAGCATTAAAACCCTGTGACTTTGAAAAAGTTCCCCGAACAGTTTCATGGCATCTAATTCGTATTGCCCCGCACTGTAATCATCTAATATGGAGTGTGAACCGATAAAATAGTGTTTCACACGACTTAGCTGTTCATCAGTTGGTGCCGCAGTTCCAATCTTCAGTTCCCGGTAAAATTGCCTTGAATCCGACGATACAATCGGGCAGCCGAAGCGTTCAGCTAATCGTAAGCTGATATTCGTTTTTCCAACTCCTGTTGGGCCCAAAAGTACTAATAAAGTCGGATTGTTTTCCATTTGCTATCTAATAAAAAAGACAGAAAATAAAAAGGATATTTTCTGTCTTTCAATATGTTGTGGCTTTTTATCAGAATTTGGGGTCTTCAGAAAATAAACTACTATCGTCAAAATTCATTTCGCCAAATCCTTCTTCATCAAGTTCATCGAGTTCAAAATCTTCATCACCGTAAAAGTTCTCGTCCAACACTGTTTTTGTGACTGTAATCGTTGTATCTTCTTCCAATAACTGAATCGGCGGATTTCCTTCCATGGTCAGACAAATTGGTTTTTCCTGAGATTTTCTTGGTATAATTTCTGTCAGTTCCATGAAAAATACTCTTTCACTTATGTTGTCAAACACGTAAATCAACTTTTGATTTTCATCGCTGATAAGTTCATCAAGTTTGGTTTTATCCATCACCAGATTATCATATTCAGAACTTGATTCCATCTCAACCAACGTAATCTCCTGGCCCTTTTCCCAGTCATCTGAACAGATAAAAAATGATGTCATCTGATTCTTTTCATAACCCACAGAATCAAGAATGATATCATGCAAATCAAAAAAAGTAGCTTCTGAATCTATCGCTATTTCTCTGACAAAAGTGTCAACCTCATCGGATAGTATTGTAAATTTATAAACCATGTGTTTTTGTTTGTAATTCGGGTGTAAAAATACAATATTATTTCCTATTTACATAGGTTTTTTTGAAAGATATTGTACAAAAAAAGCTCCTTTTTGTAAAGCAGCTTGTTGTTGAAAAAAATATAGTTTTTTTAATCAGATTGAATTTTGTGATTAGCATTTAAGCTTTTCTTCAATTTCCTTTACGCTTATTCGGAAATTTTTATCACAATCCATCAAGTCGTTCACTATTTTACATGCATGTAGAACTGTGGCATGATCTCGTTGACCAATGGTATTGCCGATTGTGGATAATGAGCTTTTGGTAAGCTGTTTTGATAAATACATGGCAATCTGACGTGCCTGAACAACTTCACGCTTTCTGCTTTTAGTTGAAATTGCATCTACAGAAAGTGAAAAATAATCACAAACCACATCACGGATTTTCTCAACTGTATTTACCTTTTTCGTTATATTTACAATTCTGCTGATAACTTTTTCAGCCAAGGCTACATCAATAGAAATGTCAACCAGTGTAGAATGGGCAAGCAACGAAGCTAAAACACCTTCCAGATCGCGTACATTATCAGTTACATGTTCGGCAATGAAGTCAACTACTTCCTCCGGAATTTCAAGTCCATCACGGTAAATTTTGCTTTCCAGAATGGATTTTCGTAAATCAAAATCCGGTTTTTCAATTTCAGCCGATAAACCCCATTTAAAACGGGTAAGCAAACGTTGTTCCAACCCAACCATCACAACCGGTGATTTGTCGGAAGTTAGAATTAACTGTTTGCCGGATTGATGCAAGTGGTTGAAAATATGAAAGAATGTGTTTTGGGTACCGGTCTTACCAGCAAACTCTTGAATATCATCAATAATTAATACATCAATAGTCTGATAGAAATTCAGAAAATCATTCTGAGAATTACTTCGAACAGAATCTGTGTATTGAATCTGGAATGTATTGGCAGGAACGTATAAAACTCTTTTTTCAGGATGTAATTGTTTTACAGTAACTCCGATTGCATTAGCAAGGTGCGTTTTACCAACGCCGGATTGACCATAAATAAACAAAGGATTAAATATGTTTTTGCCCGGTTCATTACCGATACTCATTCCGGCAGTTCGAGCCAGTTTGTTGCTTTTCCCTTCAATCAGATTATTGAAATTATACGCTGGATTGAGCTGTGGGTCAATTTCAGGTAATTGAGGTTTGTTATATGGGCTTATATAATTTGATACGTTTGAAACAGATTTTGGTTTATGTTCACCATTACTGGGTATCTGAGTTCCTTTTCCTGATGATTTATCAATTAAAACACGATATTCAAGCCGTGTGCCAACACCTACTTCGCGGTATAGTGTCATTCTTAATAAATCGATATATTTTTCTTCGATATATTCTACAAAAAACTGGCTGGGAACCTGTAATACAAATATCTTGTTCTCGTATTTAAGGGGAACTATGGGTGCGAACCATGTATTAAACGATGCTTCGCTAATATTATCCTTTATTACATTGAGACAACTGCTCCAAAATTGTTCGTGACTTTTCAACATCGCAAAAAAAATAACTTCAAATAAATAGAAATGGTTAAAATAAAGGAAATAAATAGTTCTCGGGAAACGACTCTTTCGGAGGCTAATTTCAGCACTACAAAATTCAAAAATAATTATTACATAAAAAAATCAGTTTTTTTTTCACGATTTTGAATATAACTCAATGTTTTTATAATCAGCTTGTTATGATTTTCCGCTGATTTTCAGTATGTTATTTGTTATGATTTTGTAATATAGTTGATTATAAAGCGATTGACAATTTGTAAGCAATCTACAAT
>CAIQOG010000237.1 GCA_903873355.1 uncultured Bacteroidales bacterium | reverse complement strand
CATATTAACTCCTCCAATCATGGATAATATCAGAAGAATAGGAAAGATCATGATAGCACCTTGCATAACTCCTTTTGTGATGGAAAAGGCAATCATTTTACGCCAAAGTTTGTCATATTTAAAAAATAGAAATTTCTCGCTTTTCGGATTGTGGTATTTCTCTCTGTTGATAATAAAAACAGCCAATAATGAAAGTATAAATACTGCGACTGTGATACCAATATAAGCAGATTTAGCAGTATAAAGTACATGCTCGGGACCAAAAGCAATGACTAAGCCAATGATGGAAGGCACAATAATCCAGGTCAGCGTGTAGAAGATGGTATCAATGCTAAAATAGTAGTTTCGTGATTCATCTGTGGTAGCATCGAGCGACATGTAATCCCGGTTAGCCCAAAAAAAGCCATAAGAAGTTCCCATAATCAAACCGGCACAAACCACCCCCATCGGACTGAGATGTTTGAACGACATCATTAAAGTCATCGAAACACCGCTCAATAATAATCCTAACGAATAAAGATATGAAACTTTAATTTTCCTAAGTAGATATCCGTTAATTACAAAAGTCAAAGGCGTTCCGAAGTAAACCGCAAACTGATAAAACAGGTATAAATTGATATTTGCCTGCTTTTCGGCCACTGTGAGTATTTTAGTTGCATCGGGAGGTGAAACTATATAAGCTCCTACAAACAATTCAATGACCGGCAGCACAAAGGCATACATTAAATTAGCCATCAGCAGATACCGCATATCACGGGGGAAGGAGTTGAAATGCGAGATTTCGTTCTTGATTTTGGAAAGCATGGTGATGTATTGATTTGAGGTAGTTATTCTATGAGAGTTTATAAAGATCATAAAGTGAAATTACTTTATGAACTTTATTGGCTTAATAAACTCAATTAATAGTAGGTCAATTCTGCAAAGATGTTATCGAGAGTTACTTCGGCATAACAAACTGATGTGTCAGCAGCACCGTAGTAAATCTTAACAGTACGGTCGTGAACCAGCACTCCGCAGAGGAAAATAACCGGACCATAGAAACCCCATTTTTCGTAAGAGGCTAAAGGTTCCATTAATGGTTTAAATGATTTACCGAGAATTTTTGTTGGGTCGTCTTTATCCATAAGCAATGCACCCAAACAGTAACGATCATTTGCATCGGCAGCATGATATATTTCTAACCAGCCTTTTTCAGTCATAAATGGCACTGCACTACAACCAATACGACCATTGTCCCAGTCGGTTTCGTTTACCGAAACCAATTGCTTGTGATTGCCCCAATAACGTAAATTGTCTGATTCTGAAATCCAGATTTCACGACGTTTGTATTCAGCAGAAGCCGGACGGCATAACGCACGATATGTTCCGTTTATTTTTTCAGGGAAAATAGCTACATCTTTGTTATCTGGAGTAAAAATAACGCCCTGGCGCTCGAAATTTTTAAAATCTTTGGTTGTTGCCAGACAGGTAGTTACCCCAACGCTTGCACAACAGCTGTAGTTTATGTAATAAGTATCGCCTAATTTGGTGATACGAGGGTCTTCGATCCCAAACTCTTCGTATTTGTTGGCGGGATACATAGCCGGTGATTCTTCAACAACGAAGTTGATACCATCTTTACTGCGAGCCACTCTAAGGTGAGAAATAGTGGTTAGAATTCTGCGCCACGGTGCTTCAATAACACGTGGATCTTTGAAGTTTACACGAGTATCACTTGCATCAAAAGTTTCAACTTCCACTTTTCCGCTTGCCTCATTAAACCAGGGTGCTTTTACTATTTTCGGGTCACGATTAATAGGTGTTTCTGCTACGCGAAGTAACAACAATACATCACCTTCGAACTCGGTTACACCGCAATTCATTACATAATGTACTTCAAAATCTTCTCTGGAGGGTTTTACATTATCCGGTAAAATAATCGGATTCTGCTTGCTTCTTAAAACTGCCATATTTGTTTGATATTAAATTTGTTGGAACAAAATTAATCTCAAATACAGTTTTTGAAAGGGAGAAATGAATATAAAAAAGGGGCTAAATGGGTATTTTATTCTCCGGCTTCCTATAAATTCCTGAAAAATTCATAGGCATTATATATACATAAATTGAAATGCCGGAATAACTTTAATTTTATATGTATCCATAATAATTAAATCAGATTGATTTAAAGTTAATATGACGCCTTCCTTAAGATTAAAATATTTCATAGCTGATAAAATACCTTTTATTTCTCTTTCCTGATTGTCGTTGTGAAGCTCGTAGCATACTTGTATGGCAAAGTACGTGTCGTTAATTTTATAAACAAAATCACATTCCGATTGATTATCAGCGAAATACCATATACTTTTTGTCAATTTCCTGATATCCCAATATATTGTATTTTCAAATTTTCTGCCCAAATCCTTTGAGGCTGAAATTGAACTTACATTAATCAACCCATTATCAACAATATATACTTTTTTTTCAGAAAGCATTTGACTTTTCAATGAGTACGAGAATTTTGAAATAAGATTTATAACATAACTTGATTCAAAATGCGATAAATATTCCAGTACTGTAGAAGGCGATTTTACTCCAATAACAGCGGTGAGTTTACTAGGACTTATTCGATTTCCGGCTACTGACATCAGATAAATACAAAGTGTTTTCAATCCGTTAATATCCCGGATTGCATAGCGGGTGGCTATATCTCTGTAGATAATATCTTCAATCAACGAACTTAACATATCTTTGTTGTTCGTTTTTAAAAACTCAGGAAATCCTCCTTTTTCCAGGAAACTTTCATAACTTTCTTCATTTGAATCAAAATTCATTAATAAACAAAATTCTTTATAACTAAACGGAAATAATTCTTTTGAAATATGTCTACCGGTTAAGTTTGTACCCAATTCAATACTTAACATCTGTGCATTAGAACCAGTTATGATAACTCTTATTGATTGATCCAACTTTTGTCGAACATAGATTTCCCAGCCTTTTACTAATTGAATTTCATCGAAAAACAGAATTTTCTTTCCACTTTCCCTTACTATTTCATCCAGCAAAACAAAATCGTTGACCGAAAAATCATATAGACGAATATCTGCAAAGTTAAAATAGAATACATCTTCTATTTCATTTCTAACAAATTGATGTAATAAAACACTTTTTCCACAGCGTCTGATTCCTGAAACAACTAAAGCATGAGATGTGGATACTGGTAACATAGGAAGTAATTCCCTGCTTATGCCTAAATCGAATGAACGAAAAGATTCGGCTTGTTCATTGACAACTGCTTGTATTTCTGAGTATTTCATGATATAGTACTAATTATTTTGTTACAAATGTAATATATATATCATTACTAACAAAATTATAAAGTCAATTTCATATTCAATATAAATATTTAACTTTTTCAAAGTTTCAATCATAATTGAAGTTTCTTACAGAACAGCAAAAACATCTATTATAATAGACAAATTCAGATATTTATTGAATAAGGTTTTATTCACCTGCTTCCTTCATTTTCTTGATATATTCGGATGGTG
>CAIQOG010000236.1 GCA_903873355.1 uncultured Bacteroidales bacterium | reverse complement strand
CTATTCAAATACAGCAAATTGCTGATAACGTTTTGATAACAAAACATCACGGAGTACGTCGTGGATTTCTATCCTTATTGAATAATCTTCCACTTCCTGAGGAAATCTCAGTTAATCTGATAAATCAACTATTCGAATGGATGATTTTACCCAAAGCCGATGTATCTGTTCAGGTTTTATCTATGAAATTACTTTACAAAATTTGCCTTATTCAACCCGATTTCAAACAGGAATTACACGCCTATCTCGAAAATATTTCACCTGAAGATTATACTCCCGGTTATATTGCAACAAGGAGGAAGATTATCAAGTTATTGAATGACAAATAGTTGAAACTGCATTTTGTAATTATTTCAATTAACGCCTTTTTTCCTCAAAATTTCAGTATTTTTGCAGCCGAAATTGAATAGGCGGTAATATACCGTTAACGTTAAGTTTAATCAAAACAAAAAGTTTATGACTTTAAAGAAAAACATTCTGGCATTACGACAGAAAAAGGCCATTGTTGAAAAGGGCGGTGGCGACAAAGCTATCGAAAAACAAGTAGCAATGGGGAAAATGACTGCCCGTGAACGTATTCTGGCCCTGTTGGATGCCAATTCATTTCATGAATATGACTTGTTCGTTGAACACGAAGAACGCAATTTCGGAATGGATGACAAAGTACTGGCAGGTGATGGTGTAATTACCGGAACAGGAACAATCAATGGTGCTCCTATTTGTATTTATGCTCAGGACTTTACCGTTATGGGTGGTTCGTTAGGATTGAAACACGCCCGTAAAATTACCAAAATTATGGATCATGCCCTTCGCATGAAAGTGCCTTGTATCGGTATTAACGATTCAGGAGGTGCCCGTATTCAGGAAGGAATTGGAGCTTTGGCCGGATACGGTGAAATTTTCTATCGTAATACTATGGCTTCGGGTGTTATACCTCAAATTTCTGTAATTTTAGGTCCATGTGCCGGTGGTGCAGTTTATTCTCCTGCTTTAACCGATTTTGTTTTTGTGGTTGAAAATATCTCCAAAATGTTTATCACCGGTCCGAATGTAATCGAAACCGTACTCGGTGAAAAAATATCACAGGAAGACCTTGGTGGAGCACGTGTTCATGCTGAAATTACCGGTAATGCTCATTTCTATGCATTGAGTGAGATGGAATGTATCGAACAAATTAAAGAGCTTGTTTCGCTTATTCCTCACAGCAACCAGCAAAAAGCTGCAAGTGTAGAACCTAAAGAGCCAAAATCAAAGAAAAATATTGAAAATATCATTCCGGCCGATCCAAAACAGCCTTATGATGTTCGCGACATTATATATGCACTCACTGACGATTCTCAGTTCCTCGAAGTTCACGAACTTTGGGCAGCTAATATCGTGGTAGGTTTCGGTCGCTTAAACGGTGAAACTATCGGATTTGTAGCTAATCAACCCATGTATCTGGCAGGTGTGCTCGACTGCGATTCGTCTGATAAAGCTGCCCGTTTTATCCGTTTCTGCGACGCATTCAATATTCCTATTGTAACATTGGAAGATATGCCTGGTTATTTACCGGGAGTTGATCAGGAACATGCCGGAGTTATCCGTCACGGAGCTAAAATGCTCTATGCATATTCCGAAGCTACTGTACCAAAAATTACCGTTATTCTGCGTAAAGCCTATGGTGGTGGTTACATTGCCATGAATTCACGCCACCTTGGTGCTGACTTTATGCTGGCATGGCCAAGTGCAGAAATTGCCGTAATGGGACCTGAAGGTGCAGCCAATATTATTTTCCGTAAGGAAATTATGGAAGCGGAAGACGAAGATGCAATGCGTCAGCAAAAAGTCCAGGAATATATCGAGAAATTTGCAAATCCATTTGTAGCTGCTTCAAAAGGCTATATCGATGCAGTAATCGAACCAATGGAAACTCGCGGTATGTTGTTGCACGCCCTTGAAGTTTCGAAAAACAAAGACGATTATCGCCCAGCAAAAAAACACGGAATTCCTCCATTTTAATTCATAATTAACAATTAAATTTCAATTAATGTACAGACGTGGCATGCCACGTCTCTAACAAAATAATTATGGAAACAGAAAAACAGGAATTTGTTGATTTTGCCGTAACGGCTCGTAAATATAAAACTCTGCTAACTAAAAAGTATCTTAACCGCAAGGTATGGGTAAATCCGAGTGCATTTGAGATTCAGTCGATTATCCCGGGAACTATACTCGAAGTTTTTGTAAAAGAAGGAGATGTGGTAGAAGAAGGTGCACCGCTTTTAATTCTGGAAGCCATGAAAATGCAAAATCGCATTCAAATGCCTTTCACAGCACGTATAAAAGCAATAAATGTGGAGGTTGGTGCTCGCATCCCCAAAGATTCATTAATGATTGAATTGGAAGAAGTAGAAGAATAGATTCTAAACGAATATGTATAAAAAAGACTGATTGGTTTTAACCAATCAGTCTTTTTTGATTGAGAAAATTGGTATCAATTTTACATAATTTGCAGATTCAATATCACATTCTGAAATTCCTGTTCAAAATTAGGTGTAAAGATTTCCTTACCAACCGATGCTTTTATTTCATCCATGGTCCAAAATCTACTTTCCGAAATCTCAACCGGATCTGGTAAAATTTCTCCATCATAAATCGTATAAAAACAGTTTATTAACTCTGCTTCCTGTTTAGATACAAATTTATAGCTTTTAATGTAAGTTGGTTCAAAATCAATAATTCCGAGTTCCTCACTTGCTTCACGTTTCAGGGCTTCGGTAACAGCTTCTCCATAATCCACATGACCACCAACGGATGTATCCCATTTACCGGGTTGAATATCCTTATTTAAAGCACGTTTCTGTAAATACAATTCTCCGTTGGAGTTAAACACATGCAAATGAACTACCGGATGTAGCAAAAATGTGCCGGAGTGACATTCCTTACGAGTGGCTTTTCCGGTTACATCTCCTGATTCATTTACAAGTGGAAAATACTCTGTTTTATTCATAATCAATCTGAATTTTACTGCAAAGATAAATCATGAAATTAAATATCTTCCCATTTCCGTGAAAATTCAACCGTTTTGGTTGGATTATACTATCTTTGCACACAAAATAATTTCTATAAAACAAACAGTAAACCTGACTTTTTGTTTACAATATACCATGCAATCATTACCAAAATATTTTACAGCTGCTTCTCTTTTATTTATTCTGATTCTTACCGGTTGTATGGGCAATCTCTCAGAATCACCTTATCCTGATATCACATTCACACCTAAATCTGTAATGCCCGGTATTGGACGTGCTTCAGCTGTTGGGTTTGCCATTGGTGGAAAAGGCTATGTGGCTTTAGGAAGGACAGGCATATATGGTCCACAACTGAAAGATTGCTGGGAATTTAACCCTGATAGTGATAAATGGTCTCAAAAAGCTGTATTTCCGGGCAAAGCAAGAGTAAAAGCGGTTGGTGTTGGATTAAATGGAAAAGGATTTGTTGGAATGGGTTTCGATATAAAATATGCTTTTTATGTAGATACAGCTCATCTGAAAGATTTCTGGTGTTTTGATCCCAAATTAAATACATGGACTCGGAAAGCAGATTATCCGAGTAAATATACAGATGCCTGTATCAGTATGGTTTATAAAAATGAAATCTACGTGGGATTTGGTTTTGATGGTTGGGGATTCAGCCGTTACTTTTTCAAATATAATCCCGAAAATGATATTTGGATTGAACTGAATGGCTTTCCAGGACCTGAACGTGTAGGTGGAGTTATGTGTACTGATGGAGAAAGAGTGTTTTTTGGAACAGGGTTTAACACCTATAACCAAAATGACTGGTGGGAATATTTTCCGGCAACCGACACATGGAAAGAATTGCTAAGAATGCCTGATACTGGCAGAGAGAATGGTTTATCGATTTCAATTAAAGATAAAAACTCAAAGAGCAGATATTTTGTAACAACAGGCAGGCGTTTTGCGGGTGAAATGACCGGAGGTGGTGTAAAATCGGATATAATGGAATACGATCCTATCCGCACTGCATGGTATAAAAGAGGTGACATACCTAATGGAGGCAGAGAAAATGCGTTGATTTTCGCTATTAACGGTAAAGGGTATGTTGGTTTTGGTGAGAACAGCAACACTGTTTTAAACGATTTTTGGTGTTTTGAACCCTGAAACAAATTTACGATTTATGTATTTACGATTTACGATTGCAGGAATAGGTTTTTACAAATTAATAGCATTAAATTTTCTATTAATTACATTATCATTTTCTGTTAAGTCTCAACAAGATACCATCAAATACAATGCTTCAGTTTCAGGTTTGATTTCTTCAGGAAAATATGCTCCTTTTTGGATGCAAAGCCGGAATTACGGAACGATTTCGTCATCTCCTCAAAGTGCCAACTTCATGTTGGGAATCAATAAAGATTTGACTGCAAAGAAACGATTGTTTGATTACGGATTTAAAGCGGGCGTTTTACTCAAAACTGACAACTTAAAAACCGAAGTTTATTTCCAGGAACTTTACGCTCAGGCACGATTTTGGGTTATCGATTTTGTTGCAGGAACACGCGAAGAACAATTTGGTGTTCAGGATTCCAGCTTATCATGTGGTGGATTTCTCTTTTCGCAGAATGCCCGTCCAATGCCTAAAATCACAGCAGGCATTGAACATTTTGTTCCTGTTCCGCTCACCAATGGTTTTGTAGAGATAAAAGGAGCGTTATCACATGGTTGGTTTACTGACAATACCTACTATCAAAACTTGTATTTACATCACAAATATGTTTATTTAAAACTTGGTGGAAAACTTCCGGTACATCTTCAATATGGTATTGATCATTTTGCTCAATGGGGAGGAAACCTGCCAGGTGAAACTCCCTACGCTTCCAGTTTAAAAGATTATTTTATTGTTTTCTTCGGGGGGCACGGTGGAAGTGATGCAAATATAAGTGATCAGATTAATGCACTTGGAAATCATATTGGTTCACAAAATGTTCGCTTGGATGTGGATATTGCTGATTTTAAAATTGGAGCATATTGGGAAAACTTATCGGAAGAAGGTCCTATCCGAATTATTGGCAATACCATGAATGCTCCCGACGGTCTTTGGGGCCTATCCATCAGGAATAATAAGTTCCCTGTTGTAAAAGGAATTCTTTTTGAATACTTTAATTCCACTGACCAATCAGGCCCTTTTCATGATAAAGATGGCATAATATATGGTGGTAGAGATGGATATTTTTTAAGTCAGTATGTTTCAGGTTGGAACAATTATTCGCGAACTATTGGAACTCCTCTTATAACATCGGCTTTATATAATTCAACCGGAGAATTACATACTTTAAACAACCGTATTCAGGCATTTCATTTTGGGCTTGAAGGAGATATAATGAATTACCAATACCGTTTTCTATCCACTTTCAGCAAAAATTACGGATCGTATTCCAATGTTTATCCTGAGATGATTCAGAATACTTCGCTCCTACTTGAAGTTAATAAGCAATTTAAACAGCTCTCAAACCTTGAAATAGGTTGTTCTGTTGGTGCTGACTTTGGTAAATTATTCGGAAATTCGCTCGGATTTCAGTTGTCGCTAAGAAAAAGAGGAGATTTATTCAAGTATTAACTTCTGTTGATACTGCAACCAGTTTCAATATGGAACTTTTTCAGTAAATTTGTTGCTCAAAAAAAAGGGCATGTTTAGAATCAAAAAAATCTATTCATACATATTCAAGCAGTTCTTTACGTTGTTTATAATGACGTTTCTTATTTGCATTTTTATTTTATTAATGCAATTTTTATGGAAACACGTAGTAGAATTAGTAGGAAAAGGAATAAGCTGGTCGGTATTAGCTGAATTTTTTGTATATGCTATTTTCTCATTAGTCCCAATGGCTTTACCCTTAGCCATTTTGTTAGCCTCACTAATGACATTCGGAAATCTTGGTGAAAACTTTGAGCTTGTAGCCATGAAAGCAGCAGGAGTTTCGCTTTTCAGGATTATGCGTCCACTAATAATCTTCATTTCATTTGTATGTGTTGGTGCCTTTTACTTTGCTAACGACGTTTTACCTGTTACTCAAACCAAGCTTTGGACATTAATATTTTCACTCCGCCAGAAATCGCCTGAATTTGACATTCCTGTTGCTGAATTTTATTCAGGGATCAATGGTATTAATATTTATGTCAGAGAAAAAAAGAATCATGTATTGAAAGATGTTATGATTTATGATTTTTCGGCCGGGTTTGAAAACGCTACTGTTATGGTTTCCGATTCAGGGCGGGTTCAATTTACAAAAGACAATAAATATCTTTTACTTTCTCTTTACAGTGGCGAAAGCTTTGAAAATCTGAAAAGCCAACGGATAAGCAGCTCTCCCACAAGCATACCTTACCGCCGTGAAATATTTAAAACCAAGGAGGTTTTAATAGATTTTAATACTACGTTCAACAGATTTGATGAATCTATTCTTTCCGATCAACATGTAAGTAAAAATTTCAAGCAACTGACACATTCCATTGATTCTGTCAGTAAAATTGCCGAAGCACGTAAAACGGCTCAGGGAAACGATATAATTCAGAGATATTATCTGGGACGTGAATTGATTCCGGGTAAGCAGATAAATGACAGTCTAAAACTTAAGTCTGCCAACAAAATATTGAGCATTGATTCATTATTCCTTTCATTGAATCAGCAGGCTATGGTTAGAGTAAGCAAATCAGCGGTTGATCGCGCCAAATCGATGAAAGATCAGGTTCAATATAATCGAATGATGATAAATGAACCTGTAAGTTATTTACTCAGACATGAAATCGAACGACATCGAAAACTGACGCTTTCTTTTGCCTGTTTAATTTTCTTTTTCATAGGTGCTCCACTTGGTGCTATTATCCGCAAAGGTGGACTTGGAATGCCGGTTGTAATTTCTGTGATAATGTTCATATTTTATTACATTATCGACAATACCGGTTATAAAATGGCCCGCGAATCACTTTGGTCATCTTTTGAAGGAATGTGGTTGAGCTCTGCAGTTTTACTACCTATAGGTATATTTCTTACATATAAAGCTGTAATTGATGCATCCATTTTAAACCCCGAACAATACATGAAAGTATGGAACTTTATAAAACAAAGGATTTATAAAATTATAAATATTAAATCGTAAAACCTAAACTATAGAACATTTCAATATATGAATGTGTTTTATGCAAAAAAATTATAGAAATGAAATCAAAATTAGATTCAATAGAAGAAGCATTATTAGACATAAAAAACGGGAAGTTTGTAATTGTTGTAGATGACGAAGACCGTGAAAATGAGGGCGATTTTATCTGTGCTGCAGAGAAAATGACTCCCGAAATGGTTAATTTCATGATTACTCACGGTCGTGGTGTGGTATGTGCTCCACTATCCGAAGAACGGTGCGATGAGCTTGACCTGGAAATGCAGGTCGACAAAAATACTTCAATCCATTCAACGCCCTTTACGGTGAGTGTGGATTTACTGGAAGGCTGTACAACCGGAGTTTCAGCTGCCGACCGCGCTGCCACATTCAGAGCTTTAGCCAACCCATCCTCAAAACCAGAAACATTCGGACGTCCCGGGCACATTTTCCCACTTCGTGCCAGATCGAAAGGTGTATTACGCCGTGCAGGTCATACCGAAGCCGGAGTTGATTTGGCGCGATTAGCCGGATTATATCCTGCCGGAGCTTTAATTGAGATAATGAACGACGATGGCAGTATGGCTCGTATGCCTGATTTGATGTTAATAGCCGAAAAGTTTGATTTAAAAATTATAAGCATTGAAGACCTGATTAAATACCGTCTTAAAACCGAATCGTTGGTTGAAAAAGGCGAAAAAGTTAATATGCCGACAGCATACGGTCAGTTCAAACTGATTCCTTTCAAACAAATTTCGAATGGACTGGAACATGTAGCATTAATAAAAGGCGAATGGGAGAAAGATGAACCCGTGTTGGTTCGTGTTCATTCATCTTGCGTAACCGGTGATATTTTCGGTTCTATGCGTTGCGAATGTGGCGAACAACTACACAAAGCAATGCAACTCATTGAAAAAGAAGGAAAAGGAGTTATTGTTTACATGAATCAGGAAGGTAGAGGTATCGGATTAATGAATAAAATCAAAGCTTATAAACTTCAGGAAGAAGGACTTGATACTGTTGAAGCAAACTTACACCTTGGTTTCAATGCTGATGAACGTGATTATGGTGTTGGTGCGCAGATTTTACGCGAAGTTGGAGTTACCAAAATCAAACTAATGAGTAATAATCCCGTAAAACGTATTGGTTTAGAAGCATATGGACTTTCTATTGTCGAAAATGTGCCAATTGAAGTAGCACCAAATGTACATAATGAATTCTACATGCAGACTAAGAAAGATCGCATGGGACATGATTTGAAGTACTCAAAATAATTTTCAATATTTCACAGAAAAAATGAATGCATTTATTACCGGAGTTACATCCGGCTTTGGCAAAGCTATTTCGTTCAGATTAGCCGGATTGGGATATAATCTGGTAATTACTGGCCGCAGGGCTGAACGATTAGAACAACTCACAAAAGAACTTACGCAAAAATATCCGGTAAAAGTACTGCCATTATGCTTCGATATACGTGATAATGAAGCTTGTACAAAGGCTGTTGAAAATCTTCCTGCTGAATTTAAAACAATTGATTTACTAATAAATAATGCCGGACTGGCTGCCGGAGCTTCTCCTTTTCAGGAAAGCAATATGGATGATTTTGAACAAATGATTGACACCAACGTGAAAGGATTATTGTTCATTACTAAACTTATTATTCCAGGAATGATTGAGAAAGAATCAGGCCACATCATAAATATTTCTTCTATTTCAGGATTTGAAGTATATCCGAATGGGAGTGTGTATTGTGCCACAAAACATGCAGTAAATGCCATTACCAAAGGACTTCGGATTGATCTGGTAAAATATGGAATTAAAGTGAGTTCCGTTTCACCGGGATTTGTTGAAACGGAATTTTCCATAGTGCGGTATCATGGCGACGAAGAAAAAGCCAAAGCTGTTTATTCAGGTTTGACACCTCTGAATGCTGAGGATATAGCTGATACAGTGGAATTTATTGTTACACGCCCTTCTCATGTCAGCATTACAATAGTTCGTTAATCTTTCATTCACATTAAGCGGCTATAGTGCCGTATAATAGTAGCTCTTTGACATTTTGGCTATTTTTGAGTAAGTATGGTTTAATGGCAAACATCTCAATAAATCTTTCCAGCAGTAAAGTGTT
>CAIQOG010000235.1 GCA_903873355.1 uncultured Bacteroidales bacterium | reverse complement strand
TTATCTCGCTATTTTACACGACTTTCAGGAGTTGAAGAAATTTGCTGGAAAACGCATGATTAATAAAAAAAATTTCTATTTTTGCACGAAATTAAAAAAATTATATACTTACGTTTATTTTAAAATTCCGGTTGAAATATGTATTGGACATTAGAACTAGCTTCGAAAATTGAGGATGCGCCTTGGCCGGCCACTAAGGATGAGTTGATTGATTACGCAATGCGATCGGGCTCACCGTTAGAAGTAATTGAGAATTTACAGGAAATCGAGGATGAAGGTGAAATCTATGAAAGCATTGAAGATATTTGGCCTGATTACCCGAGTAAAGAAGATTTCTTTTTTAACGAAGAAGAGTATTGATAAGAAAATTCTGACTTTATTGTTGAATATGGTTCATATTTTCATGTCATTTTCTGATAAAAAGAGAACTAAATTGAGCTATTAAACAATTTTTTGATTGATTTTTAGTTTGAATTAGAACACACAATCTGAAAAAATGAAAACCAACATTAGATTGTGAATGAAAAATTACCAAAGTACCTATGAAAAAAATAGTTTTAAGTTTAATATTAACACTAATTTGCATAGGTTCTGCAGTTGCTCAGTTTGATGCTCAATTCAGTCAATATATGTTTCATACTTCATCATTTAATCCCGCGGCGGTGGGCGAAGGTGATATGATTCAGTTAACCGGACAGCACCGGATACAATGGATTGGAATGCCAAATGGTGGTCAAACAACAGCATTCAGCTTTAATTCTCCCCTCAGAATTGCAGGGATTAATCAAGGGATTGGAATTAGTTTTTTAAATGACAGGGTTGGTCAGTTCAGTAATCAGTCCGCTCATTTACAGTACGCTTTTAAAAAAAGCATTGGACTTGGAGTTTTAAGTGTTGGTGCTGAGTTGGGTTTTGTGAGTCTTGGTTTTCGGGGTGATAGTATTAGTGCTCATAAAATATCGTTAGGTGATTACCACGACATTGAAAATGATACAGAAATACCTAAAACTGCAGTAGCGGGGATGGGTTTTGACATGAGTCTAGGGGTTTTTTATTCGACACCAAGTTTTTATACCGGTATTTCTTATTTACATTTGAACAGACCAACAGTGGATTGGGGTGAATTGAACAAGTTCAGATTGGATGGCTCGATGTTTGTTACCGGTGGATATAATTGGAAAGTTCCCGAAAGTAAATTTGTTTTTAAACCAAGCACATTAATAAAAACTGATTTTGCTTCCTGGCAAATTGATTTAACGGCCCGTGCTGAATATGATTCGAAATACTGGGGTGGAATAACTTACAGACTGGAAGATGCGGTAGTAGTACTGCTTGGAATAAATATAGCCGGAGGGCTGTCAATAGGATATTCGTACGATTTACCAACTACACAAATACTAACTGTCAGCTCAGGTTCACACGAAATTATGCTTCAGTATAGTTTCGAGTATGTTTTCGGAAACCACAACAGTCGGTATAAAAGTATACGCTTTTTGTGAATGAAAGATAATTAATTTGACTTATAAAAGAATATTACAACATTAAAATAGCGATAAAATGAAAAAATATCTGATAATTATTGTAATGGCTATTCTGGTTGCTTCGTGTAATAAACCTGCAGGTGAATTAGTCGGTTTACATGGTGGAAACCAAAGTTTTTTTGAAGCCCAACCCTATGGTATGGTTTTTATAAAAAGAGGATCTTTTTTAATGGGGCAGAATGATCAATCTGCTTTAGGAAAAGTGAATGATAAATCTATAAATGTAACCGTAGAGGCGTTTTGGATGGATGAAACTGAAATTACAAATGATAAATATAAACAATTTGTATATTGGGTTCGTGACTCTATAGCTTTGCGCATGCTGGTAATGGGAGGCAAAGATGAATACCGCTTGAAAATTAAAAATCAAACCGATGATGCAGCTCCTGAAGTTGCACGCTTAAACTGGAAATCCGCTATTCCATGGAATTCAAAAGATGATGATGTCAAAAGCATTCTTGAAACGCTTTATTATATCGACAATAATTCTTTAGGTCTTAGAAGACAAATTAATCCGAGTAAATTGCAGTATAAATATGAGTGGATAAACTACGATCAGGCAGCTTTACCACAAAATAAATACAATGTAAATACAGGTGCCTACCCCAAAAATTCTTATGTCCGCATTGACACTTCTTATGTTGAGAATGGTGTAATCATCAATACAACCAAAAAAAGAAAACTAACTTCAAGACGTGATTTAATATCTACCAAAATCGTTAATGTTTATCCCGATACCATTATGTGGCTTCGCGATTTTCAGTTTGCTTATAACGATCCGAAAATGCGTATGTACTTTTCTGATCCGGGTTATTCCAATTATCCTGTTGTAGGTGTAACCTGGGAACAAGCACAAGCTTTTTGCCAATGGAGAACAAGACTTTTCAATTCTGCCAATATACGTGGAGGACAGGATTATCGTTTGCCTACTGAGGCAGAATGGGAATATGCTGCACGTGGCGGTCGTAAATTAGCGATGTATCCGTGGGGTGGAAATTATATCAGAGACAATAAAGGCTGCTATATGGCGAACTTTAAACCATTGAGAGGGAGCTTTACAGATGATATGGGTGCTACAACCATGAAGGTTGCTTCATACCCTCCAAATGACTTCGGGCTATATGACATGGCCGGTAATGTTGCCGAATGGACTTCAACAGCATATAATGGGTCGAGCAGCACATTGGTTTCTGACATGAATCCAAGTTACCAGTATAATGCAAAAACTGAAGACCCTGATTTATTAAAACAAAAAGTAGTAAAAGGTGGTTCGTGGAAGGACATAGCCTACTATCTGCAATGTGGTGTTAAAACCTATGAATATCAGAATGAAAGCCGACCTTATATTGGTTTCCGCTGTGTTCGTTCATACAATGGTGAATAAAAAGAATTATTAAGCAAAAAAATGGAAGCAAAAGAAAGCAAATTTGATATGTGGTGGAATTCACCGGGTGTTAAATCAGTTGTTGTAAAAGCGTATAGTTTAGGTGCATCGGTTGTAATTATTGGTGCCATGTTTAAAATTCTACATATTCAGGGTGCAGGTTTTATGCTTGGAATCGGTATGTCAGTAGAAGCAATCTTATTTGCACTAGGTATACTTGATAAACCTTTCAAAGATTACGAATGGGATAAAGTATATGACTTTGAACAAGGTGGTATGAAAGGATTATCAACCGAAGGTGGCTTAGCTCAGCAAAAAAGTGGAGTTGTTACCCGTAATGTAGGTTTAAATTATACTGAATCAATCAGTGATGAAGATGTGAAAAAATTATCTGAAGGCATTAAAAATCTTTCAGCTACTGCTCAACAGTTTTCAGAATTATCGAGTGTGGTTGGTGCAACTGATAAATTTGCAACGAATATAAACCGCGCAAGTCAGGTTACAGAAAATTTTGCCAAAAGTCAGGAAGAATTAAATACTTCAACAGCTCAGCTATCAACCTCATATAAGGGTATTACTGACAATATGGATTTGGTTGAAAAAAATACAAAGTTGTATGCAGGAAAGGTTGAAGAGATAAATAAAAATTTAGCTTCAATAAATTCCATTTACGAAATTCAGTTAAAAAATATTCTGGCACACTCCGAAAGTCTGACTCAACAAAATGAGAAACTGAGATCTGTAAATGATGAGTTGAGTGTTGTTGCTAGTGATTTTGAAAAAATGAAAGTATCAACAACTGCAGCAGCTGCAGAAGCAATTAAATTTAAGAGTGGAACAGCTAAATTAGCGGAACAGGTAGCTGATTTAAATAAGGTTTACGGTAATATGTTAAACGCTTTGAGTTGAGGAATCGGGATTTCACAACCAGCTAAAATTAAAAAAGAAATTTCGAATGAGTGGATCTAAGAATTGTCCCGAAACCCCCAGACAGCGAATGATTGGCATGATGTATCTGGTGCTTACAGCAATGTTGGCATTAAATGTATCAAGTGAAATTCTGAACGGGTTTACCATGGTGGACAACAGTCTGCATAAAACAATAGAATCATCTGAAACCAGAAATAAGGATTTATATGAGGATTTTCAAGCAATGAATCAAAAAAATCCGACTAAAGTGAAGGAATGGTTGGATAAAGCCATTGAAGTAAGGCGAAAATCGGATGAAGCATATAAATATATTGAAGAATTTAAAAAGGCCATAATTCATTTAGCAGATAAAAAAGATGCTAATGACAGTGCTTATGTTGGTCAGATAAAAGCTCAGGATAATCTTGATAAAGCAGGTGAATATGGTATAGTAGGTGGGCATGGAAAGGAACTGAAGAAAAAAATTGATGACTATCGTGATTTTCTCGTAAAATTATCGGAAGGTAATGAAAAGAAACAACAAATGTATAAAACCATTTTTTCAACAGCTAAAACCCATGATGGTAAACAATGGGAAGAAGCTATGTTTGAAATGATGCCGGTGTCAGCCGTGGTAACAATTCTGACTAAATACCAGAGCGATGTCCGTTCATCTGAGGCTGAAATTGTTCAATACCTGAAGGCACAGACCGACATGAACGATTTTCGCGTGAACAAAATTGATGCAAAAGTAATTCCGAATTCAAAATATGTTATCAAAGGCGGTAAGTATTCAGCTGAGTTTGTTTTATCTGCCAGAGATTCAACTCAAAAACCAAGTTATTTTGTCGGAGGGTCACAATTAAGAAATAATCTTTACGAAGTAACCTGCACAAAATCGGGAGCATTTACATATTCCGGATTTATTAGACTTCAGGGAAATGATGGTATAGTAAGGCCTTATCCATTTAAAAGTGATTATATCGTAGGAGAACCGTCAGCAACGCTTTCGAATGAAGACCTGAATGTGGTTTACCGAGGTATTGATAATAAATTCAGCATTTCAGTTCCAGGTGTGGCATCTGAAAATGTAACAGTACGCACAACGGGTGCTACACTTGTAAAAACGGGTGCAAAATATATCCTTCGCCCAACTCAGGATGGTGAAATAAATATTTCGGTATATGCCAAAATCGATGGTAAAGAATTAGCTATGGGTGGTGGTTCATATCGGGTAAAATATATTCCTGATCCGAAATCATTCTTACAATATAGTGATGGAGGCGGAATTCCCAGATTAATACAGGATGGTGTACTAACGAAACGCACCCTTAAATCGGGAGTTACGGTTATTGCGAGTTACGGTCAGGATGAAATTATTAAAGCAAACTTCACGGTAACATCGTTCACCATGGTTACAATTTTTGGTTCTGTAAACACAAGCGGCTCAAAACTGAGTTCCAGGATGTTATCAGATATTGATAAATTAGAAGGAGGCGATTTTCTAACATTAAAAAATATAAAAGCCGTTGGACCTGATGGTAAAGTAAGAAGTCTTAGTATGATACAGGTGCAAATTTAAAAACTTTCGTTTAACAAATAAAGCAATTTCTTATGAAAAAATATTGTATTGTCTCATTACTGTTGTTAACAGTTGTTTTTCCAACAATGCTTTCTGCACAGGAAAAACTGGTTCCATTTTTCGATAATAAAGGAAATGTAAGAATTCTGACAAACGAAGTAGATATTTTAGCAGATACCATTGCAAATATTAATCACAGATCTGATGATGTTGTTTGGTCAAGAATCGTATATCGGGTTATTGATATGCGTGAGAAACAGAATTATCAGTTGTATTTCCCAATGCGAGCCAATGATGTATACAGGAGTTTGTTTAGAACAATGCTTGATGCAGTATGCAAAGGAGTTCCGGTTTATAGAAGGAATGCCCGTGAGATATTTCCATCGTTTAAGGATAGCGCCAAACTCGAAGGAGATGAACTTTCGAAAGTTTTTGCTTATGACAATAACATGGATAATAATCTGATTCAGATAAATCCAATTACCAAAGAAGCAAAAATTGTAAATGATCAGTATTATAACTATGTAAAGAATCAGTATAAATTTCTGATTCAGGAAATAATATTCTTCGATAAACACACTTCCAGAATGTATTCTAAGATTATAGGCATAGCACCTGTATATCCGCTACACCCTGATAACTCACAATCAAAGAACCCAATGAAATTCTTTCAGGAATCCATCCTTTGCTGGTTTGCATTTGATGATTTGCGTCCATTCTTAGCTCATCAATATGTCATTCCAAATGGAAACGAAACTGCCAGATTAACTTTTGATGAATTTTTTGCTCAAAAATTGTATGGAAGTTATCTGTTAGGTGATGGCAATATGTTTAATCGTATGTTATTAGAATCGGAACTTACCTATGATAAAATTCATAAGGAACAAAACCGCATTGAAACTGAGTTGTTGAATTTTGAAGAAGACCTTTGGGAGTATTAATCAGAAAGATAAACAGATTAAAAAAAAGACGGCTTATGTCGTCTTTTTTTATGTTTATGATGAAATACCAACAGATAATCCGTAATTTTGTAACCAACTAACTACTTTACTCAAAATGAGAAAAATAATTATTGCCGATAATCAGGATATATCAAAAGCCGGTTGGAATTATTTGCTTCAGAATCAGACTGAAGTATCGGAGATATTGGAAGTAAATGAGAAGAAAGGCCTGATAGCTCTACTCGCAGAGTTTCCCGATTCATTGGTGATTCTTGATTATTCTCTTTTTGATTTTGAAAGTGTGAATGAATTAATAATATTGCAATCACGCTTTGAACGTGTCGACTGGATTGTATTTTCCGATTTGTTAAGCGATGAATTTTTACGGTCGTTGCTTTATAATACTCATTCGTTTAGTGTGTTGATGAAGGATTCGATGAAGGATGAAATTGTCAGAGCGTTTAAAGATGCAATAAAGGGAATCCGTTATATTTGCAATTATGTGAGCAATGCTCTGATTAACAGTAATAAAAGTCAGAATAATCTAAATCCAAAACAGATTTTGACAGCAACTGAACAGGAAATTCTGAAAGAAATGGCGCTCGGAAAAACAACCAAAGAAATTGCCGTTAAACGATTTGTAAGCATACATACCATCATGACTCACAGGAAAAATATCTTCCGAAAGATAGAAGTCAACAATGTGCATGAAGCTACAAAATACGCCATGCGTGCAGGTATTGTGGATATGGCAGAATACTATATTTAATTTCCAATTTATTAATTTCCAATTTCCAATTAAGGAGTGAATATTGCAGCATTATTATCTGGAGGTGTGGATAGCTCGGTGGTAGTTCATCTGTTGAAAGAAGCAGGTCATACACCGACTTTGTTTTATATCAAGATTGGTATGGACGATGATGAATTGTTGCATTGCAGTTCTGAAGAAGATATAGAAATGGCATCGTTGATTGCCCGAAAATACGGATGCAAGCTGGAAGTGGTTGATTTACATGCAGATTACTGGGAAAATGTGGTTTCGTACACCATCGAAAAGGTGAAACAAGGTTTGACACCCAATCCGGACGTAATGTGCAATAAGCTGATTAAATTCGGGATTTTCGAACAAAGGGTAGGGAAGGAGTTTGATAAAACTGCTACCGGTCATTATGCCACTACAATTGAGAAAGATGGTAAAATTTATCTTGGTACTGCTAAAGATCCTATCAAAGACCAAACTGATTTTCTGGCTCAGATAAATTATCTGCAGGTTTCCAAACTGATGTTTCCTATCGGTCATTTGATGAAGAGTGAGGTGCGGGATATTGCCGTTTCTGCGAATCTTCCTAGTGCCAAACGACAGGACAGCCAGGGAATTTGTTTTTTGGGGAAAGTAAATTATAACGATTTTATTCGTCGTTATTTAGGCGAAAAAGAAGGTCCGATAGTAGAATTTGAAACTGGTAAAATACTTGGAAAACATAAAGGATACTGGTTTCATACGGTTGGGCAGCGAAAAGGGCTGGGACTTTCGGGCGGACCGTGGTATGTGATTAAAAAAGATGTGCCGGGAAATATTGTTTACGCTTCAAAAGGTTTTGATGTTGATACTCAATATGGTAATGAATTTACGATGCGTGATTTTCATTTTATTACAGGGAATCCGTGGCAGGATTTAAATGAAACTGCTGTAACTTTTAAAATCAGACACACACCGGAATTCACAAAAGGTAGAATTTTCAAAAAATCAGATGGATATCATTTAATTTCTTCTCAAAAACTGCAAGGCATAGCTCCCGGTCAGTTTGGCGTGATTTATGATGCTGATTCAAAGATTTGTATAGGTAGTGGTGAGATTGTATGAAACAGATTGGAGTTGAGAAGGGAATTTTTGAAAAATAAGTTGTAAATTTACAGTCTTATTTTCGACTTTAAGTATGATTTCAAAATCATCGTTTCTCAAATCAGATATCACTTCAATCAGCTAATGAAACCGATATTTCGACTAATCATCATATTTGTTTTTTTTATCGGTGGAAAAGCATTTGGAGTAGAACCCAATTTCGGGGAATTACTTGTCACACCCGCTGGTAGTTCAAGTGCTGTTTGGGTTACTAATGCTGCAATTAGCGCAACAATTTCAGGAACTACTTCAGTATGTCTGAATGCTGCAAGTCCACAAATTACTTTCACAGGTTCGGGAGGAACTGCTCCTTACACTTTTACCTATACAATTAATTCCGGAAGTAATCTTAGCTGTGTAACGACTTCCGGTAACAGCATTACGGTTTCTGCACCTACAAACAGCACCGGAACTTATGTTTACACGCTCATCAAGGTATCTGATGCCACCACAAATACCACAGAAACCACAGGCACAGCTACAATAACCGTAAATTCTCCACCTACTGTTGATTTTTCATTCAGCAATAATAATACCTGTTCCGGAACTGCTATTCAGTTTACTTCGGCAGTTAGTGGTGCCGGTCCACTCTCTTTTAAATGGGATTTTGCCGATTCTCAAACCTCAACGGATATGAATCCGATTCATGTTTTTAATTCAGTTGGTTGCGGTACTGCTTCATTTAATGTTTCTCTGACAATCACTGATGCAAATGGTTGTTCAAGTACAAAATCATACCCGGTTACTGTTTTGCAAAAGCCTGATATTGACTTTGTTGATAAAAATACTCCACTTGACCCTTACGCATTTAGTAATTGTTCATCAGCATCTGCTCTCAATACAATTTATACGATTACAGTTAATAATAATTCTGCTTCGAAAGCTTGCATAAGTTCATATTCAGTGGATTGGGGTGATGGAAAAACTGAATTGGGAATTAGTTTTCCAATAACACATTCATATACAGTTCTAGGTTCATTCAATATGACCTTTTCTGCAGTTGGTGCAGCTGGTTGTATCAATACAAAATCATATTTTGTTAAGAATGTATCAAATCCAAAAGGTGGAATAATAAGTCCGGGGAGTACAAGTAATCTTTGTGCACCAACCTCTCCGTTACAATTCGCTATTTCCGGTTGGGGTACGAATTCTCCGGGAGTAACCTATACTGTAAATTATGGTGATGGTACACCTGCTTTAGTTCTAACTCAGGAACAATTAGTTGCATCATCCTATTATAATTCATCAACTCCGGATGCTTCAGCAAATTATCCTGTTCCACATATTTATACTACATCTGCCTGCCCAAGTTCACAATTTACTGTTAGGCTGACAATTTCAAATGCATGCGGATCAACCCCGGCATCGGTTTCAAATATTATTGTGTATACAAAACCGGTTGCAGACTTTACGGTGAATGCTGTTTCCTGTTCAAATACAAGTGTTTTATTTACAAACACAACAATTACCGGTTTTAGCTCTGGTTGTAGCTCAAATGCAATTTACACCTGGGATTTTGGTGACGGAACTCCGATTGTTACTACTCCGCTTCAAGCCAAACAAAATATAAATCACACCTATTTACAGCCCGGTAATTATACAGTTATATTGACGGCTGAAAATTTATGTGGTAAAACGTCAGCAACCAAACAAGTATGTATTGAACCACCATTGGTGCCTTTATTTACATTAAATACTGTAGCAGGATGTGCGCCTTTATCGGTTTCAACAATCAATACTACTGATACTACAAAAATTTGCAAATCGCCGGCATTTTTATGGACAGTAACTTACTCAGCCGGAAATTGCGGTACAACTTCATCATATACTATTTCAAGTGGTTCACTATCTTCAGTAAACCCTTCGTTTGTGTTTAAAAATCCCGGAACATATTCTGTAAGATTAGCTGCCACAAATACTTGCGGTATGATGCTTTCTGCTGCTCAAACCATCTCAGTAACTCAACCACCGACAGTTTCAATCAATGCAATTGCTGATTTATGTGGTCCGGGAAATATAAGCCCGACTGCAACGGTAAGCAGTTGTACGCCAACCGGCACACCGACTTATTCATGGAGTTTTCCGGGAGGTACGCCAGCCACATCAACAAGTGCAGTTCCCGGTACAATCACATACAATGCAACAGGAAATTACACAGTTTCACTTGCTGTAACTAATGAATGCGGTTCATCGGCTATTTCTACAAAAAGTTTTACGATAAATGAAGTGCCTGTTTTGACTAATACAACTCTGACGCAAACGGTTTGTTCCGGAGTTCCAACTGATTCAATTCCGTTGAAAGCAAGTGTTGCAGGTACAACATTTACGTGGACAGCTACAGCAACAGCAGGAATTTCAGGATATATTGCATCAGGTACAGCAAAAACAATTCCGATACAAACTATTACAAATGCCGGATTGACTTCAGGTACAGTTGCTTATGTGATTACACCGAAGTCAGGAAACTGTGTTGGAGCGCCGGTAAATTATGTTATTACGGTGAATCCGGCACCCAAAATAACTACCCAGCCGGTTTCAAACACACTTTGTAAAGATGGAAGTATTACGCCATTAAGTATTGTTGTTTCTACTCCGGGTGGAACGCCACAATATCAATGGTACAGCAATACAATAAACAATAATACCGGCGGAACACTTCTGACAGGGGAAACAAACAGCACTTTTACACCACCAACAACTGTTGTAGGTAAGATATATTATTATTGTTTTGTCACCTTAAGTTCAGGCGGTTGCAATTCTCTCGTTTCAAATACTGCTGCAATTACCGTAAATGAATTACCTCAAATTACCAGTCAGCCAAAATCTCTGCAAACTATTTGTGTGGGAGGAACAGTTCAAACCACTTTATCTGTTGATATTTCAGGAGGAGCGGGAATAAGTTATCAATGGTATTCGAATATAACCAATTCAACAGTTGGTGGAACAAAGATTTCATCCGGTGGAACAACATCTACATTTACACCACCGGCATTTTTGACTGTTGGAACGTATTTTTATTATGTTGAAATCAGTTTTACCGG
>CAIQOG010000234.1 GCA_903873355.1 uncultured Bacteroidales bacterium | reverse complement strand
ATTGTTTTTGCTTGGCGTGGAAGTTGGTATGAACGATACAGTTGTAAGAAAATTTGCAGTTTTGGGTTTAGAAGCTGCAGTTGTAGCTATTGCAGCCACGTTGGGAAGTATGATTGCTGCAAAATTGTTGTGGGGAAATATTAAAAATCACAAGCAATGAAAGGAAGTCTGATTATTCTTTCATTTTTTGTAACGGGTTTACTGCTTGGAATATTCCGTTGGATTCCATATTCATGGGCCAATGCAGATGTGAGTTTTTATGTGTTGTGTGCCCTGATGTTTTCAGTAGGGTTCAGTATTGGTCATCAGCCCGATACAGTCAGTCAGTTTAAGCGTCTGCCTTTACGAATTCTTTTTCTACCGCTCACAACAATTGTTGGAACATTATTGGGAGTTTTATTGATAGCATTTTTCTTTAAACATCGGGTTTCCGATTTGCTGGCTGTTGGTTCAGGCTTTGGATATTATTCATTATCAAGTGTTTTGATAACTCAATGCAAAGGAGCTGAGCTTGGGACGATTGCATTGTTGTCCAACATTATACGTGAAATTCTAACGCTACTTTTTGCACCACAGATGGTTCGTTATTTTGGAAACTTATCACCGATAGCAGCCGGTGGAGCAACGACAATGGACACAACTTTCCCAATTATAATACGAACTGCAGGAAAGGAATTCTCCATCGTTTCTATTTATAGTGGTTTTTTTCTGGATTTCATGGTGCCACTACTTGTAACTGTGTTTTGCAGTTTATGATTTTTGTTCCGAAAAATACATTCTCCTCTGAATTATTTTGTACTTTTGCACAACTAAATTAAAAATCACTCTGTTCTATAGAAGCACAATCTGCAATAGAACCTTTTGATTCAGGCAATTAGAATTGCTCTGAGGTGTTTTTTTGGATCTAATAATTAAATAGCATGAAGATAATCATAGTTGGAACGGCATTTCCTTACAGAGGTGGACTCGCGACATATAATGAGCGTTTGGCACGTGAATACGCAAAACAGGGACATGATGTTGAAATTATAACATTCAGCCTTCAATATCCGTCGTTTTTATTTCCCGGAAAATCACAATATTCTGCCGAATTTGCTCCTAAAGATTTAAAAATCACCCGTATGATTCACTCCATGAATCCATTCAACTGGATTAATGTAGGACGGAAAATCAAAGAAAAAGCTCCGGACAAAGTCATTTTTTGCTATTGGATGGCTTTCATTGCTCCCTGTTTTGGAACCATCGCGCGCATTGCACGCAGTCCAAAAACTAAAATGATAGGACTTATTCATAATATGATACCGCATGAACCAACCATCCTGGATAAATTATTTCCCAAATACTTTGTGAAATCGATGGATGGTTTTGTGGCAATGGCTGAATCTGTTGTAGCTGATATCAATCATTTTGACGAGTTAAATAAACCCAAAGTTGTTTCACCACACCCAATTTACGATCATTATGGTGATTTGTTGACCAAAAAAGAGGCAGCAATGAAACTGGGTTTGTATGATCAGAATTTCTACATTTTGTTTTTTGGATTTATAAGACATTATAAAGGACTTGATTTATTGCTCGAAGCTTTTGCTGATGAGCGTTTACGCAAATTTCCGGTTAAGTTGATTGTGGCCGGAGAATTTTATGAAAATCCACAACCATACCTTGAATTGATTGTTAAGAAAAAACTTGAAAGTGTGGTGGAATTACGTACCAAATTTATTCCGGACAATGAAGTGCGGAATTATTTCAGTATCGCCGATATTGTGGCGCAACCATACCGTACAGCTACTCAAAGTGGTGTAAGTCAGATTGCTTATCATTTCGAAAAACCTATGTTGGTAACCAATGTGGGTGGATTGGCCGAAATTATTCCTAACGGGAAGGTAGGTTATGTAATTGATGTAGAGCCAAAGCAAATTGCTGATTCGTTGGTTGATTTTTTCGCAAACAATCGTTCTGAAATGATGATTGAGAATATCAAAATTGAGAAGAAAAAATTCCTTTGGTCGCGAATGACTGATGCGATTGATGGATTATTCAGTTAGAAAGTTTGTAAAGTTTTTAAAGTTGAAAGTTTGCTTTTGATCTTTAATTTGCAATTTTCGCTTGAAATCAAAAAAATATTGCTACCTGATTTTATTTAATCCCAGCCTTTCTGCTTTATAAACATTAAACCTTTATGACCTCTGATATTGTAGAAACCCCGATGATGAAGCAATTCAACGAGATAAAAGGGAAGCATCCTGATGCTATTCTGCTTTTTCGTTGTGGTGATTTCTACGAAACTTTTTCAACCGACGCTATTCGTGCCTCACAGATTCTTGGAATTACACTTACTAAACGTGCTAATGGTTCCGGAAAAACGATTGAACTAGCCGGATTTCCGCATCATGCATTGGATACTTATTTGCCAAAATTGGTTCGCGCAGGAATGCGTGTGGCTATTTGCGACCAGCTTGAAGACCCTAAACTGACAAAAAAAATTGTAAAGCGCGGTGTGACTGAGTTGGTTACTCCCGGTGTTTCATACAGTGATACCACATTGAATCACAAGGAAAACAATTTCTTGGCTAGTGTTTATATCAATAAAACTAAAATTGGTGTTTCTTTTCTCGATATTTCTACAGGTGAATTTCTGGTTGCCGAAGGAACGGGTGAATATATAGATAAATTACTGAACAGTTTTGGCCCAAAGGAAGTCCTTTTCGACCGGAGTAAGCGTCGTGATTTTGAAGAACTGTTTGGAACAAAGTTTTTTACCTATGCACTTGAAGACTGGGCTTATACGCCCGATTCGGCTAATGAACGATTGCTGAAGCATTTCGAAACCAAGAATCTGAAAGGTTTTGGCGTAGATAATTTACCCAATGGAGTGGTTGCTGCCGGTGCTATTTTACATTATCTCGATCAGACTCATCACCAGCAGACCGGTCATATCACTACACTTTCGCGTATTGAAGAAGAACGATTCGTATGGCTCGACCGCTTTACAGTTCGCAATCTGGAGCTTTACGGTTCGATTAATGAAGGTGCCAAAACGCTGTTGGATATAATTGATAAAACAATTAGCCCAATGGGTGCACGAATGCTGAAACGTTGGCTGGCTTTTCCGTTGAAAGATGTGAAACCGATTAATGAGCGTCTCAGTGTTGTGGAGTATTTCTTCAAAAACCCTGATTTACGGCAGTTATTGGAACAAAATATTGCATTGATTGGCGATTTGGAACGGATTATTTCCAAAGTGGCTGTCGGACGAATTAATCCTCGTGAAGTGGTGCAGTTGAAAGTGGCTTTGAAAGCCATTGAACCGATAAAACAAGCTTGTTCCGAGAGTGACAATCTGACTTTGAAGAAAATTGCCGACCAATTAAATGCCTGTGCTGTTATATCTGATAAAATTGAAATGGAAATCAGTAATGATCCGCCGATTATGATTAACCGTGGTGATGTGATTCGTAACGGTGTTGATGCAGAGTTGGACGAATTACGCCGATTAGCTTATTCCGGAAAGGATTTTCTGCAACAAATTCAGGAGCGCGAAAGTGCAGAAACCGGTATTCCAAGTTTAAAAATCAGTTTCAACAATGTGTTTGGCTATTATATCGAAGTTCGGAATATGCACAAAGATAAAGTACCAGAAACCTGGATTCGGAAACAGACGCTGGTGAATGCGGAACGATATATTACGCAGGAACTAAAGGTTTACGAAGAAAAAATCCTCGGTGCTGAAGAAAAAATTCTGGCAATTGAAACCCGGCTTTTCAATGAACTGGTGCTGAGTTTGGTTGAATATATTACGGCAATTCAACTCGATTCAAACCTGATTGCACAACTTGATTGTTTGCTATCGTTTACTAAAGTTTCAGCTGAAAATAAATATGTCCGTCCCGAAATAACCGACACGGATGTGCTTGATATTAAACAAGGACGCCATCCGGTGATTGAGAAACAACTGCCTATTGGCGAAACCTACATTGCCAACGATGTGTATCTTGATAGCGAGACACAGCAAATTATCATTATTACCGGTCCGAATATGTCGGGTAAATCGGCCTTACTGCGTCAAACGGCTATTATTACACTGATGGCACAAATCGGATGTTTTGTGCCGGTTGAAAGTGCTAAAATTGGTGTCGTGGATAAAATTTTTACCAGGGTAGGAGCAAGCGACAATATTTCGCAGGGCGAATCAACTTTTATGGTGGAAATGAACGAGGCCGCGAGCATTCTGAACAATTTGTCTAACCGCAGTTTGATTCTTTTCGACGAACTCGGACGCGGAACAAGTACATACGACGGTATTTCCATTGCATGGGCTATTGTAGAATATATTCATGAACATGGAACCTGCAAAGCTAAAACCCTTTTTGCTACGCACTATCACGAGTTGAATGAGATGGAAAAATCGTTCCACCGCATTAAAAACTATAATGTTTCGGTGAAAGAAGTAGATAAAAAAGTGATTTTTCTGCGCAAACTCGTTCGTGGTGGTAGTGAACACAGCTTTGGTATTCATGTGGCTAAAATGGCCGGTATGCCGCAAAGTATTGTAAAACGGTCGGAACAGATTCTCAAACAATTGGAAACAGATAACCGACAGTCGGGAGTTTCGAAACCGATTGGTGAAATTGCTGAGAACCGTGAAGGCTACCAGCTCAGCTTTTTTCAACTGGATGATCCTGTGCTTGAACAAATTCGCGACGAAATAAAAAATCTCGACATAAACAACCTTACTCCTGTCGAAGCACTCAATAAGTTAAATGAAGTTAAGAGGATTATAACAGGGAAGTAAATTTCCTGTTATTTTTTGCACACATATTTTGGGGTTGTGCATAAAAATAGCATTTTTGAATTGATATTGCATTTTTATAATCTATGAAACTCAAAAGTTTATAAAAACCCATTTTATTAACGTGTCAGGTGCTGAAATTTTAGTACTTTTGTCGTTTAAAAATTGCTAATAAAACTATCAAACTAACATAAATTTATAGTATGAAGAAACATAATTTTAGTGCAGGACCTTCTATTTTAGCACGCGAAGTTATTGAGAAAACAGCAGAAGCGGTATTGAATTTCAATGGTTCAGGTTTATCTATCCTTGAAATCAGCCATCGTTCAAAAGGTTTTGAAGCGGTAATTGCTGAAGCCAGAGAATTATTTATTGAATTATTAAATATTCCTGAAGGTTACTCTGTACTTTTTCTGGGTGGTGGTGCCAGTATGCAATTTTGCATGGTTCCATTCAATCTTTTTGAAAAGAAAGCAGCTTATCTGAACACCGGTGTGTGGGCAAGCAAAGCCATGAAAGAAGCCAAAGGATTTGGGGAAGTGGTAGAAGTTGCTTCTTCGAAAGATGCCAACTACACCTTTATTCCTAAAGATTATGTAATCCCTGCAGATGCTGATTATTTCCACATTACTACCAATAATACAATATACGGTACGGAGTTATTAGTTGATTTAGATTCTCCTGTACCTTTGGTTGCCGATATGTCGTCAGATATTTTCTCACGTCCGATGGATGTTTCAAAATATGGCATTATTTATGGTGGTGCTCAGAAGAATCTTGCACCTGCCGGTGTGACTTTTGTTATAGTGAAGGATGAAATTCTTGGAAAAGTTTCCCGCTATATTCCAAGTATGTTGAATTATAAAACACATATTGCCGAAGGTTCTATGTAATAATACTCCTCCGGTATTGCCTATCTACAGCGCTCTTGAAACACTTCGCTGGTTGAAAGCCAACGGTGGTGTTGCTGAAATGGAAAAGAAAAACATAGCGAAAGCAGATTTGCTTTACAATGCTATTGACAATAGTAAAATATTTGTCGGAACTGCTGCCAAAGAGGACCGTTCACGCATGAATGTTTGTTTCGTAATGAAACCTGAATATGCAGCATTGGAAGCTGATTTCCAGAAATTTGCTCAGGAAGCCGGAATGGATGGAATTAAAGGTCACCGCTCGGTTGGTGGTTTTCGTGCTTCTATTTATAATGCCATGCCGATTGAAAGTGTCCAGGCGCTCGTCGATTGCATGCAGGAATTTGAAAAACAAAACGCTTAATAATAATCATAGAACAGGCACATTAGTGCCTGTTTCTTTTTAAATCAGATACCTATGAAAGTTCTAATTGCAACCGATAAACCATTTGCAAAGATTGCAGTGGACGGAATCCGACAGGAGATTGAAGCAGCGGGTTTTGAACTTGCTTTGCTTGAAAAATACACCGAAAAACAACAATTGCTTGATGCTGTGGTAGATGCTAATGCTATTATCATTCGCAGCGACATAATTGATGCTGAAGTGATTGCAGCTGCCAAACAATTGAAAATAGTAGTTCGTGCCGGTGCCGGTTATGATAATGTAGACTTGGATGCTGCTACAGCTGCCGGAGTTTGTGTAATGAATACTCCGGGACAGAATGCAAATGCTGTGGCCGAACTGGTTTTTGGAATGCTCGTTTATGCTATTCGTAATTTTTATAACGGAACTTCCGGAACTGAACTTATGGGTAAGAAACTGGGTATTCATGCCTACGGAAATGTTGGCCGTAATGTAGCCCGAATTGCCAAAGGTTTTGGAATGGAGCTTTATGCTTATGATGCATACTGCCCTGAAATAGTAATGACTAACGATGCAGTAAAACCTGTAAAATCGGTCGAAGAATTGTATTCTGTTTCCGACATAGTTTCTGTTCATATTCCAGCAACTCCCGAAACAAAAAAATCAATCAATGCCGCATTGCTTGGTCGTATGCCAAAAGGTGCTGTGTTGGTTAATACTGCCCGCAAGGAAGTGATTGACGAACAGGAAATTCTGGACTTTATGATTTCTCGCCCTGATTTTAAATATGTAACTGATATAGAGCCTGGAAATAATGCCGAAATGACTGAAAAACTGGCTGGTCGTTACTTTACAACTCCAAAGAAGATGGGTGCACAGACCTCTGAAGCGAATATTAATGCAGGAATTGCTGCAGCTAAGCAAATTGTTGATTTTCTGCTAAACGGAAACCAACAATTCCGGGTGAACAAATAGACCTCATTTACAATTTATAAATTTACGATTTACAATTGCCTTAAAACAATTGTAAATCGTTTTTTTTTTTTGATTCAACTGATCAATTAATCAACCAATTAACCGATAACTACTTAATCGTTACCATGGTTGCACCAAAACCATATTCCCTAAACGAAGCGTCCTGAAAATAATAGGTTTTATATTGAGTTTTGAGCAGTTTTTCAATTTCTTTTCGCAACACACCTTCACCTTTTCCGTGAATAAATACGATTTTTTGCCCCTTCCGGTTTTTATACTCATTCAGGACTTCGTGAAATTTATCCAACTGACACTGAAGCATAGCTGCATTGGATAGTCCGGCAGT
>CAIQOG010000233.1 GCA_903873355.1 uncultured Bacteroidales bacterium | reverse complement strand
ATAATCCTGGTGACATTAAGTTGCTTTGTGAAGAGCGGTGTAAATGTATTAAGAAGGCTACTGAATCTTCGTTTGATGGTGAAATAATTTTACTTCAAGAGCTTTCAGATATGTTTGATCCACAACAATGGCTTCAAGATCGCATCGAATGTCTGAAGCAAGAACTTAAAATATTGTTAATAGGTAAGGCTAAAATAATTATTTTTTGTTCTCAGGAAATAATTGCGGATAGTCTTTTTTCAGATTTATGTAAAGCTTTCCCAAGTATTATTGTTCGCCATGAGGTGGTTGATGGAGATGATGAGTTTGATAATGATGATGCGCCTTGGTTTAAGTTTAACTTGATCGACACAATCAGAATCATTGTTTGTGACCAAAGAGCAGAGGAAGGGATTAATCTTCAAGGTGTTACAAAAATAATGATTCACTTTGATTTACCTAATGAACCTAATCGAATTGAACAGCGTCTTGGGAGAGTTGATCGCTATGGTTCTGGTGACGCAATCCAATCAATTGTGATGATAGATAATGGTTCAAATTATCAGTTACATTGGTATTTAATTTTGAATGAGGCTTTGGAGGTTTTTGGACGTTCAATTTCGAGTTTGCAGTATTTAATTGAAGATCGGATGCATCAACTTAAAGTAAAGTTATATTTAAGAGGTGTCGAAGCTATTGAAGATCTACGAAAAAACCTTAGTGGAGTATCTGGAGATGTTTCAAGAGAGTTAAAACTTATTGACCAGCAAGATAGCATGGATGAAATGATGCCATTGTCTGATAGTGATTTGGATGCAATATCAGATGTTGATTCTGATTGGAAGGATATCCGTTATTCAACATTATATTGGGCTTGCGATACTTTGTTATTTGGGCAAATTGCTGACTCAAAAACAGCTTCAACCCAAACAGAATTGGAAACTCCTATTAGATTTCAGTATCGAGTTCCTGGAAATGGTGGGGTATCTACGTTAATTGCACTTTCAGGTTTTATGGATGATTTTTTAGGCGGTCTAGATTGTGAAGATCCTCGTTCATCAGCAGCCCAACCTCTTTCATATCCGCATCTTTCGAGACGGCAATCAGCAGTCAAAAGAGGTACACGACTTATAAGGTATGGAGATGATTTTATTGAAGCTCTAAAATCATTTTCTGATCACGATGATCGGGGGAGAAGTTATGCAATTTGGAGGCAGATTATGGTCGACATTCCAAGCACAACTAATAATATGTATTTTAGGTTTGATTTTTTGATAGAAACTGCTCTTGAACATGCAAAGACAGTTTTAGAAGAACTGCCGTCAACCCATACCGATACTGCAACTTCTGCTATCTCTCGGCGTGGAGATGCACTTTTCCCACCAATTATTGTTCAGGTATGGATAGATGAAGAGGGGGACGAAGTCGATTTAGATTTTGTAGAAAAATATTTAACATCACCATATGATAAGAGCGGGAAAAATGGTGCCTACGTCGACACCAATCTTAGCTCAGAAAGATTTCATTCATTAATGGCAGTTGAGATAGATACTTTTTCTAATTGGTCTGAGCGTTGTTTTCGAATGCGTAATCGAGCTAATGATATTGTGTTATCAAGATCGGAACTTGCAGAAACTAAGGTGTTTGCTTTAAACACCGCTAATATAGAAGACGAGGTAAGGTTTGCGCAGTTAAATACTCGTATTCGAATGCTTGCTGGTATTGAAGCCGAATTGGAGCGAAAACAGTTAGTCCTAGAACATAAAATAAATGAGGCGCTTTATCAAGGAATTGAAAATCCATCTGTTAAAGTTGATGTGACTGGAGTGGTTATATTATCTGCCAATCCATTTAGAAATTGTTTGCAGAAGTTATAAATAATTATATGTATTTCGGTTTCATTGAACTTCAGGAGATCCTATCTCAGTGGCCGATAGGTAAAGTACCTCTAAATAAAATTTGTTTAGACTCTCTTATGGAGCGCATTCGTCAAATCCTGTTAGCATCTTCTGATAGTGGTATTTTGAATAAAGCAGATTTTCAACCGTTAATCAGACATCTTTTGTTGCGTGAAACAAGTGAATCTGAATATAAGAAGCATTTACGAGTTCCTGCTAATCATTTTTGGCCAACTATTCAAGAGTGGGATGCATATGGTATTTCAGCAATGTCTGTTGGTTCAGAGGCATTTTTGTTGACGGCACGATCATGGTATCCAGCATGGCTTGATAGTGGAAAATCTTCTGTATTTTCTGATTCATTTTTAGGCAAAAAGGTTAGAGAAGATGGGTATTGCAAAGCAGATCCTTTTATTTCTGATGTAACTGGATATGAGTTTTATACAAGTCCGGGGCAGCGTGAGGCAATTCGATCAGCTTTCTTAATTCCTCCAGGAGAAACATTAATAGTTAATTTGCCAACGGGTTCTGGGAAAAGCCTTGTTGGTCAAGCACCTGCTCTAGTTCATGGTCAAGAGGGTTATTTAACTATTTTTGTAGTGCCAACAGTTGCCTTAGCAATTGATCAAGAAAGACAAATGAATAAATATTTTCGTTCTTTTGCGACAAATAATGAAATATGGCCATTAGCATGGTATGGAGGTGCAACTAAGGAAGATCGGATAGAAATTCGTCGCCGTATGAGAGAAGGTACTCAACGAATTCTGTTTACATCACCAGAAGCATTAACTAGTTCACTTTTACGTACGGTATTTGAGGTGGCAAATTCAGGGATGCTTCGATATTTCATAATTGATGAAGCACATTTAATAACTCAATGGGGAGATGAGTTTCGGCCAGCATTTCAGGCATTGGCTGGTTTACGAAATAGTTTGCTTCGAAATTTGAAAGAAAAGAAAATAACACCCTTTCGAACTTTATTGCTTAGCGCCACATATACACCAGAAACAATTGATACATTGGCAACTCTTTTTGGTCCACCAGATTCTGTCCAAATGATTGCTGCAGTTCATTTGCGCCCTGAGCCGCAATATTGGTTCTCAGAAGCAAACTCCTTTGAAGAAAAAAAAATTTTTGTTTTGGAAGCCCTACGTCATGCCCCTCGCCCCTTCATTCTATATGTTACAAAACGCGATGATGCATTAGTATGGCAAAATATTTTAATGAATATTGCTGGTTACCAAAGAATTGAACGTTTTGACGGAGATACAATTGATTCAAAGAGGAAAAAAATAATTTCTTCTTGGATAGATAATGATTTGGATGGCATAGTTGCTACATCAGCTTTTGGAGTCGGAATTGATAAAAATGATATTCGCACCATTATTCATGCAACTATCCCAGAAACAGTAGATCGTTTTTACCAAGAGGTTGGTCGTGGTGGTCGTGACGGGATGTCGTCAATTAGTTTATTGGTATATGAAGATAAAGATTGGGTGTTGTCAAAGAGAATGGCTAATCCAACACTCATTTCCAATGAACTGGGCCTTGAGCGCTGGATAGCGCTATATGAGAGTAGACATAATTACGATAGTGAAGGTGATT
>CAIQOG010000232.1 GCA_903873355.1 uncultured Bacteroidales bacterium | reverse complement strand
TGTGGTAAGTTTTCGATAAAATAGCGTTTGCCAACACCAGCATAAATCAATGGTGTAACAATAGAATGTGTTGCAGGATCATAGCTGGTGATGGGTTGATTCCAAACAGTTCCCATGGTTCCCTGCCATTGGCTCCAAAGGGTTCCGCCAACCCAATAAGTGGCATCGGTTTGAGTCAGATTATTCGTATCTTCCAACGAACCAACAGAACTCGAAGTGGTATTGGTACTATTTCCGGTAACTCCCGTCCACTTCCACCAGTTTTTAAGAGGAATCAATGAATCTGTTACGTTTTGATTGGGTATGCGGGCTAATTCAAGTTTGGTTACATTATCACCAACCACTTCAGCTACCATTTTTGAACTTGGATAAGTTGTACTTAAATTTATATACCAGATTTTATCGGGATTTGGAATTTTTGGAGCTGAAGTGGCATCACACTTAGTCCAACCGATAGTAATTTTTTGTGAACCATAAATCATGGCATCGCCCGTTCCCCAGTTAGGATCGGATGTTAACTTCAGTGTGTCAGTTACTGTTCCTGATTCAGCACCATTCAAAATTCCACGATAAATTACTCCTCTTTTAAAAACATAAGTATTTGGTCCGGTACAAATTTTAGCACGACTTGCAGCATTTTTGTCCCACGGATGATGTTTAAATGCTGTTGCTTGTGTTAATCCATCGTTACTATCCTTTCCTCCATCAAAATCAATATATCTGACATTTGCTCCAGCTTTGTATGTAAATGGATTGGGTTGCCATTGTAAATCTCCTGTTGGAAGTACTTTGCTTTGAGGTTTACTCCATTCAGCCAAAAATGGCTCGATCGGAGCAACATCCGGATAATTCACAGCAAATAAATCGCTAGGCACTGAATAATTAGGAACAACATCAAAAGCTACAACAGAGTAATTGTATATACTGGCTGGTACTCTATTTTTAACCTGAAATATTGTATCATTTGTGGTGCCAATTAACACACCATTTTCTAATACATTATAACCGGCAATACCTACATTATCAGTTGAAGTATTCCATGTTAAAGTGCAACTACTCGAAGTTTGATTAGAAACTGTCAAACCGATTGGTTTTGAAGGAGGCACATTATCTTCGGGGGCTTCATAAACCCCTAAACTATCTGCCGAACACCACTGATAAGTTGCTAATGATCGCCACAGCCGAAGTTTGACACTATTTTTGGTTGAACCAATTGTTATTAATCCTGAAAAGAATTTATAATCGGGAACTGCTTTTAAATCGGTATTTGCTGTAAAGCTCAAACTATCATTTGGATTATCACTATAATCTGTGACATACAAGAAAATAGGCTCACCACCCTGACCAGTAAGATATCCATTAACAATGTATTTTTTGTTAGGTTGTAGTCCTGTTACAACAGTATATAATCCACCACCTCGTTTAATTGCAGCACACCATTTACTTTTATAGGCGTATTGTGGTGGAGCAGCAACCTGAACCTTTGTTGCATCACCTATTGGAATCCATGGATTTAGTGTTCCATCTTCAAAACCACCATTTTTCAAAAAATTGGCTTGTCCCCACAGTTGACAAAAGGAAGTGAGTAGAAATAAAAGTCCTACGACAAAATAATTGTGAGAAACTGAATTTTTCATACTACTAATGATTTAATTTTCTAGTGTAAGTTACTCCTATTCGTCACTTCCGAACAATCATTTTGGTCAGTATTCTATCTGAATCTGTTAACTTTAACACATAAATTCCTTGTTTCAAAGCACTCAAATCCAATTCTGTTTTGGTTGTATTTGCAATAGATCGAATCAGCCTTATTCCGTTCATATTGAATACATTAATTTCAGTATTATTCGTCAATCCTGAAATTGTAAGAATATCACTTACCGGATTTGGGTACAATAAAATATCATTTTTACTTAGTTCAATGTTCGAAGTGGCTAACAATGTTTTAACAGTAATTGGATTGCTTAGAGCAGATACATTACCAGCAGCATCCTTCGCTCTGACCTGCAATGAATAAGTTGTTCCGGGAGTTTGGAAAGGTAATGGCAGATTTGTCAGTCCTGTATTTCCGGCATTCACTCCATCCTGAAAAATTTCGTACAAGGTAACACCAACATTATCAGTACATGCGTCCCAATGCAAGGTAAATGTGTCGAATGAAATATCATCAGCCCATAAATTAGTAGGAACTGACGGGATTTGCAAATCAGGAATTTTCACCAACAATGGAATACTTTCTTCGGTATATGTTTCGTTAGCTAAAACTCCTTTTACTGTCATTGAATAGCTGGCATTTATTGAAACATTGCTAAGCGAATAATACAAATTTGTAGTTTTACCAACCGAAACACCATCTTTAAATATCTCGTATGAACTCGCATTGGCAGCAGCGTTCCAATTGAGTTTGAATCCTGTTTCAGTCAATTCTGTTGCCGTCAAATTTGTTGGAAAAGGTGATAAATTTGAGCTTTTTGCTCTACCGTAAATCAATAAATCGTTGGCTGAAATTCCAATATCTGAATTTCCCAATCCAAAAGTATCGTATAATCCGGCAGTTCCCCAAACGTAAACCCGAAATTCAATGGTAGAAGAAACTCCTGTAACTCCACTTACTTTTATGCTTTTTAAGGGCTGGCTCTGGGTATTACTTTTGGTTATGGCAAGCGTTCCGAGTTCATTTCCTTCTATAAAAGGTTTCACACTCGACATTAAGGTATAATTTCTATTGCTGTTAATAGCAATTGGTCGTAACAAAACAGAATCTACATTAATTACATTTCCGGTGCCCGGTGTTATTGAAAAAGTAAAATAGCTGTTTCCTGTTATAGCATCGGCTAGGGTTGCTACTGTCTGTTTACGCATAGTAAAGGCATTTGTATAACCATTATATGTATTGGCAATAAAGGTAGGTCCAACATTAATAATCCCACTTGGCACAGTGGATGATATACCTTTCATAACTGAAGTAGCTGAGACTGAAGCAGTGCTGGAACAAGCTTTAAAATCCCAGGCCATCAAAACTCCGGTTGTATCAATATTAGCCAATGAACCGGTTGTAACGAGTAAATCGGGTGTGAAATCAGATTTTTTCCCTTCCGAATCGATAGCTCGGATTTTCATAGTATATGTAGTACTTGATTTTAAGCCTGAGTTGACGGCAAAGTTAGGAAAAGCCGAAGTGCCTATCAATTCGTTATTTCGAAATACTTCGTAACCCAACACGCCAATATCATCGGTTGATGTATTCCAGCTAAGTTTAAAATAATCGGGCAAAATATTTGAAACTGTCAAACCGGTTGGCAATGTAGGTGGAGCCGTGTCGAGTATTCGGGAATTATTCAGATTCAGAATATTTTTACCCACTTTATATCCAATATCAGCCAATTCTTCGTAATATTCTGGGTTAAGCATACTCCCTTTGAACGATGGATTTAATCTGGCTCCACTCATTTGAGTAAAAATGGTATAAAATGTCAATGCATCCAACATCATTCCATTGGTGTTTTGATGACCACAATCACCATACATAAAATCCATAAAACTTCCCGGTGTCTCTTTTTTACAATCGAGTATTGCTGAGGGATATCGAGTCCATATCGAATCCCATGATTGAATAACAGGAGCCCAAAAACAAGACACATTATTCCAGAGCATCGGATAAGTTTCAGCACATTTATCATGATCAGTCATGAAATTATTTTTACCCACATGTGGTTGATAGAGTATGGTTGTTGCACCTACCTTTTTAATTTCAGTATCAATTATTTTCAAATATTTCAGCATTGTATCCTTGTTGTTGGGATAAACGGTGTGATCGGGAATTGCTACCCCAGCCTCGTCAAAAGCACCGTCAGTCCAATCAATAGCATCTCTCCAACCCTGTACAACCACATATTTCCAACCGCTTTTGCGTATTTCATCCATCATTCCCAAACTGCTCCAAGTAGCATATTGTTTTAGTATTCCTTCGCCTTTTGTTTTCAGCGTAAAACTTACTGATATATTTTTCCCATTTGCATTTAACAATGATTGAATAGCTGCCGGAAGCGGACCACTCCATTCGGTAAAACTGTTTCCGATAAACAAAACCTTGTCACCATTCTGCAATGGAGTAACCTGTTGCGGAACAACATCGGCAAAAATATTGATTGCAAAAGTCAATATCGATAGTACAAAAACAATTTTTTGGGTAGATTTTTTCATTTTTTTATTTGAATTATTTATTAATAAAGCCGACAAAAAATAATTTTGTCGGCTTTATTATTTTGTTATTTAACCATTAATGAGAGTGAATATACTTTTGAACTTCCTGTCAATCTAATTAAATGAAGTCCTGTAGTTAGATTATTTATATCAATTGTTATATTATTCTCCGATTTACTAATATTGCCCAGCATTACTACACTACCCAGCATATTGAAAACGGTGTAACCTGTAAACGTATCTACCGGCACATTCAAATGAACATATCCTTTGGTTGGATTTGGGTAAAGTTTTACATTTGGCATACTTGCATCGTTTAAACCGGTAGCAGGAATGAAAGTAATATCAAATGAAACCGGTGTAAGATTAACACCTCCATTATCAGTACCTCCAAAATCGGTAACCCATAGTGTTACTGTCGATTTTCCGGTAAGTCCACTCGGAGTAAACCGAATTAATCCCGTACTACTATTTGGTGTATATTCCAGTTTAATAGATTTATAAAGCGTTTTGTTAGTTGTTGGCCTGAGTGAAACAGTAAAACTTTGAACATCAATAGGATCGCCATCGCCTATTCCTGTAAGATAAATAATATTTTCCACCTGATCGGCTGTAACAATAATATTATTCAAAGGATCAATAACCGGGGCTTTATTTACCTGTAATACATTGACTGTAAATGTTATAACTTTAGTCATATCGCCGTTATTGAAAATGTTTCCACCATGGTCATTTACAGTTAGTGTAACAATTGCTGTTCCCCAGCGATTTGGTGCAACAGTATAATTCAATGTTCCAGTAGTGTTTGGTGCAGTATAATCAATACTCATAGTTGGGATTAACGTTGGATTATCACAACTTACATCGATTGTCAGGGGTTGTTGACTTAATACATCACCATCGTCGATTCCTGAAAGTGGTATGGATAAACCGGTAGCATCTTCCAATACGGTTTGATCAAATACTAAATTCATTTTTGGAGCATTGTTTACTTCTTTGTTCACCACAATCTTGAATGTCATTACCACTGAATCTTTTGCTCCTAAAGCAGTTCCACCATTATCTTTAACAACAACAGTTATGTTTGAAAATCCGATGGCAGCTCCGCTGTGTGTATAATTCAAAGTGGCATTTGTAGCACCTTGAGTGTAATCAATCGTTGGAGTTGGAATCAGTTCGTTATTACTGCTTTTTGCAGTAATTGTAATATTCTGTACAGCACCTAAATCACCATCTGTGATACCTGTAAGCGTTACAGTCTGATTTGTAGGCATAGAATTGATGATATTAACTTCTGCGTTTTGGTCAATAGTTGGAACCTGATTGCCATACACACCTACCAGTGTAGTGATACTTTTAGCAGGTAACAATAAAATACCACTTGACGGGATTGCCGATAATTTTTGACAATTAACTACTTCAGTTGTTTGATAAACATCGTATTGCAAGGGCAAATTTAAACCATTAACATGAATTGCATACGGCACTGTACCATTATTAAGAATAACTGAAACCAGATTGTTTCCATTGGCTTTATTATTAATAAACGCAGAGCCAAGAACAGCTGAACTACCTGTTGTAATGCCTGAAACTCTGGTAGCACCCGGACGAATAAACTTATAAAATTGTTTCATGGCATAAAACAATGGTGTTGGTTTGTTGGCTTTTTTATTAAAATACGTATTGTCAAATTGCCAGGTAGTCCAATGATTTACACTTCCGTACACCAACGAACCATAAATTGCATTAGCAAAATAGATAGCATCAGCATAAGTCAGGTATTTTATATCAGTTTCAGTCATCCACAATTCTTTTGGATAGGCACCTTCCTTACAGTTATTCAGCATGGTAGTCCATTTTGTAAAATCTGGCATACCTGCAGCAATACCATCGTTAGCATAACTGTGAGTTGCTATAACAGTGCAATATTTATTGGCAATCGGGTCGGCCTGAAGGGCATCAATATACATAGCCATTGAATTTGCTCCTTGAGAGAAAACTTGTTCAGGCATGTATAATTTAGTATTTAATCCTTCTGCTTCCAAGCGTGGACCAACAATTTTTATTAATTGTACAAAATGGGCCGGATCCATAATAGCCGATGGATATGGTTCATGAAATGCAGGTTCGTTTTGCATACCAATACCCGTTAATTCCACACCCATTTCTTCTTTAAATATTTTACAAGTTGCGACCATGGATTCAGCAAACTCATCGTAATATTGATATTCTAATTTATTGTCTGTCAAATCACAATTTGTTTGAGAACCAGCACCCATATAATTCAATGATAGATTTCCTTTCATCCATGCAGGTGGACTCCAGGATGTAAGAATAAAATCAACAACTCCTTTGTCTTTCAAGGTGCGTAAATAATCCCAGTCCAGAAAGTTTCTGTTTAACTTACTATAATCGGTTACAAATGGATCATTATTATCATTAACCGGTTCAACCTGTACATCGCCTAAACCTA
>CAIQOG010000231.1 GCA_903873355.1 uncultured Bacteroidales bacterium | reverse complement strand
TCTTCTCCTGTAGGGTCTTTTTTGATATCTTCATAATAGAAAAATCGTATTGATCTTACATTTTTATGATTGAATATTTGATTTAAGATTAGATTATCTGATATTCCACATGAATGACCTAGTATAGTCAAGTCTATTTGTTCTGTATCTTCTAGATATTTCGTAAGTTGATATTCATTATTGGCTCTTTTGTAAAGGTTCTTTTTGATAAATCTCATGTTTTCGTTTTCACCTTCATCAATTAAGACTCTTGATTGTTTATTAGTAGCTGCATAACCAAAAATAATTGGGTTATTTGGATTGCGAATTTCTCCATGAATATGAATCGTTTTATACTTAACTTTTAATTGTTTTGTATATAATAATTGTATTGTATCCGTATAGTTGAAATTCAGGATAGTAGTTGACTGACTGAAAAGTACTTTAAACAATTCTTTATAGCTTTCGATTGGTGTGACACCATTAATTTCAGTTTTTATGTATTCTAACAATGATTCCCTAAGGAATCCAAAATCTTTATTAAGATCAGAATAGTTTTTATATAATGCGAATTTTTGTCCTACTTTAGATAATATTTTGTAGTACTTTGCTTCAATATCACACCAATTATCTACTGATAAATCTACTATAAGACTTCCAATAAATCCATTTTTAAAGTGGTGCTCATTTGTACCTTGATTCTTTACATAACTAATCAATGAATCAAAATTTTTTATACTGTATTCCTCAAAGATAAGTTGTGTGAAAGTTTTTTCTTTACATGTCTTATTAATCAAATACTCAATAAAATGATGATAACTCGTCTTTAGTTCATGAGCTAAATCAAATCCGTTTCCAATAATAATTAGATTATTCATAGTTTCATTTTTATACTTCCGTCAAACCGGATCTATTTTTGACTTTAATTGTGTAAAAGTTCCATATTGACGTTGGGATATGCTTTCCAAACTGTATGTATTCTTAGGATTTGTAATCCTGTTTCTCCTTTCCATAATATTTTCCCCCATCATATCACCACCAGCATTACAGGCACTGAATACCCCGAAATACCTTTGGCGCTTACAGCAGCACAGCGAAACCAATATGTAGTGAGGGGTGTAAGTCCGCTTATTTCGGTGGTAGCCCGGGTAGTAACCTGAGCCGTTATCCATTCCGCATCGTTGGTTGCCGGACTATCGCCTGCACAGTACTGCCACACATACGCACGGGCACCCTGAATTATGTATCTACGCAAGACAACCGTACCCGATTTGTCGCCACGTTTCACTTCAAATTCCGATCGGTTGGTAGGTCCGCGCTGTTTCATCAGATTAAATCCCGCACTCAGTACAACACTATCATCGCCATCGGCAATGCGGTCGACATACGCGGCAGTTTTGCGCATTAGTTCATCCCATTCATCTTCGGCCTGGTGTAAAAGTGCTGTTGCCTCTTTCCCTCCATTCATCGTTGCAATGTATCGGGTTTCAAGTAAATTGGTTTGTGTTTCCACATCATCCAGACTTATATCCGGCTTCGGAAAACCGGGATTATTCTTCATTTTACTAATTACTCCCCGGGCTATTTCTACTTTATTGGCAACAGGGATTCGGATAAAATCCAGTACTACTTTTTGATTTCTCATTTTTCAGCTCATATTTGCCGGTTTTACTGATTGATTTCAATCATTTCCGGTTTGTTTTCGTATAGGTTTAATATGTTTTGCACCAATACATGCTAGTTTTCGCGAATTTTGATATGTTGTGTTTCAATTCTGATATGTTTTTGAACAACTCTAACTTGTTTTGCTCCAATACATATTAGTTTTCGCGAACTATAATATGTTTTGTTCCAGTTCTGATTTGTTTTTTTATAACTCTAACTTGTTTTGTTACAATACATGTTAGTTTTTGCTAACTCTGATATGTTTTGTTCTAATTCTGATATGTTTTTGTACAACTCTAATCTGTTTTGTTCCAATACTAATCTGAATTGGCGAACTTTGATGTATTTTCTTCAAATTTCAATACAAAGTGGAAGTCAGCAAACTTCCAGTTGGCCAGATGAAGTCCTACTTAATTTTTAATTCATTGGATAAAAACGCAGTTGTTCGAAATCGATATTTTTGTCTTTTCGCAAGCGATCGATTAGTTGTTTCAGGTCGCTTTCTTCCCATCGTCGTTGAAACATCTCATCGTGCAACAGGATAACTATGTTGTTTTTCGTGAATGTATTCCCCGAATTCAGCTGTTGCATAATTTGTCGGTACATTTCATCAACACTTTGCACCGGAGTTCCGTCTTCGCCATGATGCTCCCACTCTACATCCCAGCCAAAGATCTTAAATCCTCTGGCAGCCAGACTATCGGCTGTAGCTACGGCATTAGTTTCACTATCATCTTGTTTTTTATTCTTCAAACGCCAGGTATTACAAGCCGGCATACGTATGATTTTATATTGGATTTTCAGAATTTTCTGATTCTTCAGGAAATCCTCGGTTGCTTTATGCGGATTGCCGTAAAACACCTTATATTGATCGTTGCCATGTGTAAAACTATGATTGTACTCCTCGATATACGGATTCTCTTCGTAATACTTATAATAAGTCTCCATCTCCCTGTCGCCCACTACTTCCGATCCAACCAGAAACACACTGATCTTTATCTTTTCTGCCAAAATAATACTATCGATATTTTGGCTACCATCCAACGGACCATCATCAAAAGTCAGATAAACATATTGCTTCTGAGGAAGTGCAACCTCCTTCTGCTTGTCAATTTTACAGGACTGAAAAATGAATACAAAGAGTAAAATAAAGGGAAGATTTAAAAAATGACGATTCATATAGTTTAATTTTAATTGTTTCATTTCTTTCTTACCACCTGTAGTTCAAACTCAATCCAAGACCAAAAGGAAAAAATGGATATTCATAGTGATAATCGGAGTATGCCCTAACCTGATCAGAATAATGATCGTTTGTACTGATTATTTTTTTCATATAACAAAAGCTTGGTTTGATATTAAACATCAGCCTTTCTCCACCCAGTTTAATAGAAATAACCGGCTCTATAAAAGCACCTAATTCATTATATTTTTGCATAGGTCTCTGACCAATAAAAACATAAACATCTTCAACAGACAAATGAGTATTAATTAGTCCTAGTTTTAATCCAAAAGCATACTCAAGATGTTTGTGTTTAATACTTCGTCTGCCGATATTTCCCTGCACATAATAGATTTGATAATTTCCTAATAGTGTACCTGAGTGATAATGATCATAGTCATAATCAGTGGAATAACCATTTCCAAATCCAAGGTATAATTCTTTTGTCCAGTTATTGGTTGGATTGAATTTATAGAGACCAACCGCACCGGTTAGCAGATATTGAAATAGCGGTTTTGAATAATAAGCAGCACCCATCATCAAATTTCCAGAAACCTGAACAGCAATTTTGTCAGTCAATCCATAGCTTACTGTTCCGTTAATAGCAGGGAATAATGAAATACCGCCGTCAACCCTTAATTCCTTCTTTTCTTTTATCAGTGGAATATCTGTAGTTTGAGGATAATAAACGGCACAGCCATTCAAAAGAAGCACTGAAATAAGCATTAGCAAAATTTGCTTGTTTTGTTTCATATCGAAATGTTTAAAACCGAAGATAAATTACTCTTTTTCCCCCTGCAAATATATTTAAAAAAATTAAAATCTTATACTATTATTTCGATTTTTATTATCAGTATAAAATCTTTTTGGATAGACGAATTAATAAAAATTAAAAATAATGTGCTGAAAATTTGGGATATACCAACTTGTTTTTGTTATTTTGCACCCGATTTCAAACAACTACACACCTAACTGATTACTATATGTCCAAAAATCTTGTTATTGTAGAGTCACCCGCCAAAGCTAAAACCATTGAGAAATTTTTGGGTGCTGATTATCAGGTAATGTCCAGTTTCGGACATATCCGCGATTTAGCCGAGAAGGGTATTGGTATTGACTTTGAGAATAATTATCAACCGCAATACGTGGTTTCTACCGACAAGAAAAAAACGGTAACAGAACTCAAAAAAGCAAGTAAAAATGCGGAAATTGTGTGGCTTGCTTCCGATGAAGACCGCGAGGGAGAAGCGATAGCCTGGCATTTGTACGAAGAGTTGAAACTCAAAAAAGAGACTACCCGCCGCATTGTTTTCCACGAAATTACAAAAGATGCCATCCTGAATGCCATCGAACATCCGCGCGATATTGATGTGAATCTGGTAGATGCGCAGCAGGCACGTCGTGTTCTTGACCGCATTGTGGGTTTTGAACTTTCTCCGGTACTGTGGCGCAAGGTTCGTCCATCGCTTTCGGCAGGACGTGTACAGTCGGTGGCGGTTCGTTTGATTGTAGAGCGTGAACGTGAAATTAATCAGTTTACACCCGAAGCATCCTATAAAGTAAGTGCCGTATTTAATTCGGTAGATGTAAATGGGAAAGCCATTGAACTTAAAGCCGAACTTTCACAGCGTTTTGCCTCTAAGGCTGATGCTATGACTTTTCTGGAAACCTGCAAAAACTCATCTTTCAGCGTTGACAATATAGTTACCAAACCGGCAAAAAAATCACCTGCACCGCCCTTTACCACTTCCACATTGCAGCAGGAAGCTGCCCGCAAACTGGGATTTTCGGTAGCACAAACCATGCAGGTGGCACAACGACTGTACGAATCAGGAAAAATTACCTACATGCGTACCGACTCTGTGAATCTGTCGGATCTGGCAATTGGCAATTCGAAAGCAGAAATTATAAGCATGGCCGGCCAGAAGTACGTTCATGTTCGCAAGTTCAGTACTAAAACAAAAGGCGCGCAGGAAGCTCACGAAGCGATTCGTCCGAGTTATATGAATGCGCATACCGTGGAAGGAACTTCGCAGGAAAAACGACTGTACGAATTAATATGGAAACGTACCATTGCCTCGCAAATGGCTGATGCAGAACTTGAAAAAACTCAGATTTTCATCAATATTTCAGGCAGTAAATTCCAGTTTATAGCTTCGGGCGAAGTGATTCTGTTTGATGGTTTTTTGAAAGTGTATCTGGAATCGAATGATGATGAATCGGATGCTGAAAACGAATCATTGTTACCGCTAATGAAAGAAGGCGAAAAGCTGATTTCTGAAGAAATTGTTGCTCAGGAACGATTTTCGCAAAAACCGCCTCGCTATGGTGAAGCCAGTCTGGTACGTAAACTCGAAGAATTGGGTATCGGTCGTCCGTCGACTTATGCGCCAACCATTTCCACTATTCAGAACCGTAC
>CAIQOG010000230.1 GCA_903873355.1 uncultured Bacteroidales bacterium | reverse complement strand
CCGGATTGGGTTAATATCAATTCCGCCACGACGGGTGTACATGGCTGCAACCATCAGTTTTTCGGGTTTAAAAATATCATTGAACCGTTTATAAATCATTTCCACTACCTCTTCATGAAAATGGTTTTCCTTGCGGAATGAAACCAGATACGCCACCACCGACGACAAATCAATTTCGTAATTCGTTGAAATTCTTACAAACAAATCGCCCCAATCGGGTTGATTGGTAACGCGACAATTGGATCGCAATAAATCGGTTTTGAAAGCATATTCTTGAATTCCACCAGTCAGATTTCCTTTCAACAACTCCGGAGTTTCCAAAAAATGAGCAAATTCAATTGATTCAAGGGTTCCGGGCAAAATCAAATCAACAAGTTGACTGCTTTTCAAATCGGCAAAAGCAATCTTTTCATCACTTTTATCGCTAAAAAGCAGAACAATTACATCAGTCTCAAGCAGCAAACTTAAATCACGCCGAATGATTTCAGTTACTGAACTTTCTGCTTCCTGAATAGTTTTGCCAAACCGCTCCATATTAAACGAATTCAGATACAGCTTCAGTGATTTAGATTCTACCAAAAACTCACTCTCGCAGGGATAAATCAGCTTCATCATACGCGAAACCGGTAGTCCATTAGCTGTCAGAAACGAAACTTCATAACAATTCCACACATCTACACCTGTAAACGGCAATTTATCATCCTCAATTCCATACCGCAGCCTGTTTTCGGAACGCGGTATACGAAAAAGCAAGGAAGCATCATATTGTTCGGGAGTAGCGGATTTTTTACCCAGCGAACTTTCGTTTAATTCAAAATCAATCATCTTATATGAGGTTGACCAGTTAATATGTCAACTGGTTGATTGGTTCAAAACTTCTTATTAATCTATAAAGCACTGCATTTTACTTCCAACCATGCTTTTTCTTCTGCATTCAGGAATAGAGAAAGGCTTTCAAATACTTTTTTATGATAGTTATTCAACCATGCCTTTTCAGTTTCAGTTAGCATTTCAATAGCAATCAGATTTTTGTCAATCGGAAATAAAGTCACCGTTTCAAACTGTAAAAATTGTCCGAATTCAGTTTGCATAGCCGGAATAATATGAACCAGATTTTCAGTACGGATGCCGTATTCGCCGGTGCGGTACATACCCGGTTCGTTGGACATAAACATTCCGGCCTGCAACACAGTCGGGTTTTCGTCCATGCGGATGCTTTGTGGACCTTCATGCACGTTGAGGAAATGGCCCACACCATGACCAGTGCCGTGTCCGTAGTTCAGACCCAAATCCCACATGGCTTTACGTGCCAGAATATCAAGTTGTGTTCCACGTGTTCCGGTTGGGAAAATAGCTGTTCCAAGGGCGATATGACCTTTCAAAACCAGTGTAAAATCAGTTTTCTGTTTATCTGTTACTATACCGAGTGCCACTGTGCGGGTAATATCCGTTGTTCCGTCGAGGTATTGACCACCCGAATCGAGCAGAAAGATACCTTCAGGTTTCAGCGTGGAAGCAGATTCTTCGGTGGCGCTGTAATGTACAATAGCACCATGAGGTCCGTATCCGGCTATTGTTCCAAAACTTTCGCCTATAAAACCATCCTGTTCTTTGCGACAGGCATAAAGCTTTTTATCGATAGAGGTTTCAGTCAGTTTCCCGGATGCAATATTTTCTTCCAACCATTTAAAAAACTTAGTCAGTGCCACTCCATCTTTTACCATAGCCCGACGAACACCGGCCATTTCCACTTCGTTCTTTATGCTTTTCAGTTTAAATACAGGCGACATGGTATTACGAATAGCACAACCTTCAGGAACGGCTTCGAACAGGGATTGATTCAGTTTTGCGCCATCAATCAAAACAGCTTTTGAGTCAGAAATACCTTTCAACGCATCATAAATTCCGGTATAAGCAGCCTCAGAAACACCTTCTTTGTCGAGGTAGAGTTTGGTTTCGGCAGTCAGTTTTTCAGAGGCAATAAATAAAGTAGCTTTATCTTCTTCCACCAGGGCATAAGTAATCACCACTGGATTATAATCCACATCGTTTCCACGAATATTAAACAACCACGCAATATCATCCAATGCCGACATTACGAATACATTAGCCCGTGATTTCTTAAGTTCATCACGAACTGCTTTCAACTTTTCTATGGTGGATTTCCCTGAATATTTTGTGTCGAAAACAAAAAATGGATTCAGCGGGAGCGACGGACGTTCAGTCCACACTTCGGCCAATAAATCAACAGATACCAACTCAATACCAACCATCTTTAACTCGGCTTTCATAGCTGCATATCCGTTTACCGAAAACATTTGTGGATTCACACCAACCTTATCGCCTGCTTTGAGTTCAACCGATAACCAGGGAATGATTTCCAGTGTTTCAGGAAGACCCTGTTTCATAAGTTCAATGCTTGTTCCCGCCAATTGGTCAGCACCCTGCAAAAAATAGCGAGAATCAGTCCACAAACCGGCTTTTTCGGTTGTAATCACAGCTGTTCCGGCCGAACCGTTGAAGCCCGAAATCCACACACGTTCTTTCCAGCATTCGGCAATATATTCACTGGCGTGAGGGTCAGTTCCGGGTATAATGCAAGCTGATACACCAGCCTTAATCATGACCTCACGAAGTGATGCTACCCGTTTTATAATTGTTTCCATATTCAAATTTTATTCGATAAATATACATTTCGTAAAGTGCAAAGATAAAGATTTTATTTTGCTTTGTAACTCCCAAAATAAAATCAGATTCTTATTTGAGTATATGAATTTATTTATAACTTTGGCTCATAATTTTAAAACCATAAAACCATGAATGACAAAGTATTTATTACCACCAGCACTGCACTGGAAGGATATAAAGTAACAAAACAATTAGGATTAGTCAGAGGAATTACTGTACGTTCCAGAAGCATTTTTGGGAGTATAGCCGGTAATTTTATGACCATTTTTGGTGGTCAAAACACCATATACACCAACTTGTGTGAAAAAACGCGTGAGGAAGCACTTGAACTGATGATTCAGCATGGGCAGGAAATTGGCTGTAATGCCATAATCAATGTGCGCTATGATGCCAACGAAATTATGCCGGGACTTACCGAAGTGTTGGCGTATGGAACGGCTGTGGTAGTTGAACCATTGAAATAATTTATGGATACAGCTAAAAATCCTTACTGACTAATTCCACTGATTTTTTTCTGTCAGCAGACTAATCTTCTTTAGTTTGCTGACGTTTTTTATAATGGGTTGAATCACCAACATCGTTATACGCAATTTCTTCACCTATCATCTGTACCCGACTTGCCAGGCAATCAATGCATTCGTCAGCCTCTTCGTCAATGCAGGGTTTATTATCATATAATAAGTAATTGCCACGATATTTGCCCGGAGTGAGGTTTGGCATCAGTATATTGGCACCGGCTTTCAGGCCGTGTTCACGACCCATCGAAACGATAGACTGCAAGGCTGTGGTGGATGCTATGTTGATGTTGGGCATCAGGATTCTCAGAATGGCAATCATGCGGAGTGACAAATTAAAACGGTCGTTCAGCGGTAATAAAGAATCTTTGCACTCGAACAGTGGTGTATCTGCATGTTCCAGATAAGGTCCCATTCCCACCATATCGATGTTCATATCTTTCAGAAATAATAAATCATCTGCCAGATTTTCAATGGTTTGGAAAGGTAGTCCAATCATAACGCCTGTTCCGGTCTGGAAACCGACTTTCTGAATATTTTTCAGACATTGCAGACGTGTTTTGAAATCATGGAGTTTATTGTCAGGATGAATTTTGCGGTAAAGTTCTTCGGAGGAAGTTTCAATTCGGAGCAAATAGCGTTGTGCTCCGGCTTCAAACCAGGCTTTGTAGGTTTCAAACGTTTGTTCGCCCAACGAAAGTGTAAAGCGGAATTCGGGATTCGTAGCTTGCTTTATTTTAAGTATGAGTTTGGTAATTCGGTTTGTGAATTCATCACTTTGTTGCTCGCCTGATTGTAATACAATGCCTGTAAAACGGTTTTTTATTGCAAAATCAACCGTTTCTAAAATTTCGTCATCAGTCATCATGTAGCGGTTCACTTTCGTATTGCCACTTCGGATACCGCAGTACAGACAGTTTTTTTTGCAGTAATTGGAAAATTCAATCAGCCCGCGGAGATATACCTTTCGGCCAATGCTTTGCTCTTTGATGGAGTAAGCGTGTTTAATCAGCTGTTCGTGCTCAGTTCGCTCAGTTATCGAAAGCAGGCGAATAATATCGTCTCTGTCAAGCTGAGGTTTGTTTAATATGTCGCTAACTGATTTCATCTGAGCTTGTTTTTTGTCCCAATAAACTCTATTTTTTGCTTTCTCCCATTCCTTTGGAGAGGGTTGGGGAAAGGTCTTTTAGAAACGGCGCAATAGCTCTTTCAAAAATTCCATTCATATAGGCAATGGCCAGACCATAATTTGATACCGGAACACCTGCTTCAATGGCATCTGCCAATCTGCTATGAACCTGCTTGCGGGTAATCATACAGCCACCGCACTGAATTATCAGCGAATAATCAGTAATCGGTTTTTGAATTTCAGCTAAACCGGCCACTACATCAAAATTCAGTTCTTTTCCGCTAAAGTTTTTCAGCCAGCGCGGAATTTTGAACCTGCCAATATCTTCACAACTTACCTGATGGGCGCATGATTCGAGAATCAGAATATTATCACCATCTTTCAGTTCGGAGATTTTTTTTGT
>CAIQOG010000229.1 GCA_903873355.1 uncultured Bacteroidales bacterium | reverse complement strand
TAATTTCCATTATTATCCTGACTCATGGTGGCAACTATGTCAGCCGCCGGAGTTACATTCGAAACAGGGAATTTGACCATATTAGCACACGACGATATAATAAGTACAAGTGCTAAAATGCTAAGTGTTTTTATTGTTTTCATTTCAGTTGATTTAATAAATTTTCCTACTCGTAAGGTTTTTCGGATTTCACCCCTTTTTTAATGGTTGGTCATTTGATTTTTTATTTACTTTTTTCAAGTTTTATTTCTACAGTTTTGCAACCCATTACCAGTGTTGCCAAACGTTTGTCAATACCCATTACCGGAGCTGCCACCACAATTGTTTTATCTATTAATTCAACCACTGTGGGTGAATCAACAACCAACAGGTAAGCAGCTATTTCATTGCCAATTTGCTTTCCCTCAAGACCTTTATTGGTTGAAAGAATTACAATCCCATTGGGTGCAATTAAATGTATATATCGAAAATCCTTTTCTTTTACCAAATCAGAAATTAGTAAATCGACTTGTTCTAAATTTCCACGAAGCATCTCCGAACGAATATCCCAAACGAGAGGTTTAGCCATTATCTTTAGTAAATCCTGCTGATTTTTGTTTATTTGCAGAGTTGCGGCTTTCTTAATTATTAAATTCTGTTTTTCATTTTCTGATTCTTTCCAGAGATAAACAGAGGTAAGAGCTAATATTGAGAGTATTAGTACGCTTATTGTTGAATGTTTTATGATCAAATGCCCAAGCGTAAATTCTTCATTTTGTTTTGAGTTGTCTATTATAGAGTTCCCGGGGTTAATTGTTTTCATTTTATATTATTTGTTTTGTTTCGAAAGGGTTTTGTGTGTTTCTGATAAAAAAAATCTACCCTTCACCTATCAAACGATAAGGGAAAGGGCAGATAATCTGAGTCAGTTTCAAAAGTTACTCCTGACTTATTTTTGATTATTAAATAACGCTTACTATGCTTTTATCCTGACTTTTCAGGGCTTTTTCAGCACGCTTTTCCTTAGGTTTTTTAAAAGGTGATTTGTTGTTGGATTTCTCCTTTCCTTCATTATCCTTCGACTTGAATTTTATTCTTTAATGTATTGCAATTCCAATGGTCGATACTCCGGTTGATAAATCAAGGAATATTCCGACAGTATTTGAAAGATGAAACTCAGTACCTACATGAAAATCAACATACAACGGATTAGCTGAGGTATAATAATTTCGGCTTCCTGTGTAGTTAGCATCCCAGGTAGTGGTTACAAGTGCTATTCCCAATGAACCTGCTGCATAGAAATCCCAATGAGGACCTGCATGTAATATATCATCAAAATAATAAGAGCCTTTCACCCCGATTGGAGTAACTAGAGCATTGTAATTTCCATCGGTATACGAATACAAAGTCAAAAAAGGTGCTACTGTGAAATTCCGAAGAATACCTAATTCGTAGTTAATATTCAATACGGGTAATGTGTGACCGATATATCCGTAATAACCTGAATATCCGCCGATTCCGATCCCTAAATTCAATGCTCCACCAAATCTTTCGGAAGTTTGAAACCTGTCCTGAGCTGATAAACCTGAACCTAATGTGATTAGAATCAGAGCGAGAATAATTGTTAGTTTTTTCATTTTGTTTAATTGGTTGTTTTATAATAATTAAATGCTGATTTATTTGCGGTTTCCGTTGTCATGACCATCTTTTTTATCTTTGTCATTTCCACGTTGATTGTTTTTATTATTATCGGGCAATTGAGTTCTGGCATTTCCAGGCCCCTGATTTTGTTTGTTGTTTCTCAGTTCGTTATTACCATTATTTCTTCTGTTATCAGGTTGAATTGTAGTGTGAGGTTTTTGAGGCTCATTCCTTCTGTCGTTTCGGTTACCAATATTATGTTGTTCATCTCCACGATATCCTTTGCCATATTTCATTTTGTGTTCCCTGAAATTATAATAAGGCGAATTTCCATGATAATCTTTCATAACGACTTTATACCCATGATATAAATCATAATTTCGGTAACGCGTAGGTAAATAACTTCTACGAATCCACTGACTCCCGGAAATGTAAATAAACATAGAAGTTTGCACATCGTAATATGCTTCCACATCGGGTAAATAGTAATACCGCACGTCGTTATATCCCGAAGGTCCCCAAGCGGGTGGCGATCCAATATGCACATTTACTGATAATTGACCCATTGCCGAACCGGCAGTTATCAACATCAATCCAATCAAAATTAATTTAAATGCTTTCATTTTTAACTATTGTTACGTGAGTATTAATTTCTTCGATACAAAGGTGGGGTGTTTAATCAACTAAAGCCTTACATAATTTTGAGAAAGAATTGCAGAATTCACACAGTTTTGATTTACTATTAGTTTGTTCGGATTGAGCTAAAATAAAAAAATAATTGTGACTGGTTTCTTGGAAAAAATACTCAGGTAGAAAGAAATGAAACCAATATGTGGTTGCTGAGTTTAGTAAATTGAGTGGGTAAATGATTCTATCTATCACATTGATTAAGCCTTAGAACCACTATATAAAAAAAACAAT